>JANLUJ010000072.1:0-5864 GCA_031363425.1 Pirellula sp. | reverse complement strand
GCGGAAAGTAGTTTGGGTCAACCTTGAACTTGACGCCATCGGAACCCGTTCGCAACAATCGGAGGATGGGGACGGTTTGAAACCCAGTTGTATCATCCGAGGAAAACATGATGCGAGCATTCAATTGCATCAAACCAATTTCTTGTCGGTTACCGCCGTTGCATTGGTCATCTACTTCGCGTTGAAGTGCCGTGAACCGAGATCGACTATCGGTTGCATCCCTTGCTACGTTGGCCCGTCCCTCGGACGCGTTTGGAATGGCTAAGAAAACAGTGATTGGCTTGATGCCGGCAGCACTATCAATTAATCGCACATTGAGATCGACGGATTTCACTTCGTTGGCTTCGCTTGAAACGATGGTACCATCGCGTAATCGAGCGCTCAGTCCAACCAATTCGAGAACTCCATTTGCGATGGCTTCTGCGGACACAGCGATTCGCAAGACGCCATAGCCGTACGGATGATCAATCTGCGAATGCATTCCAGTCAATTCAGCCACATATCGATCGGCGGCTTGAAAATGATGGGGTCGGAGAAACATCCCTTCCGACCAGAGTACCGAGGGATTCTGCATTGTTGAAATCGCAATAGAATGGGAATACAACTTATCAGCGATGCAGTAAAACACTCTGCAAAGGAAGCCGTCAAAGGCCGACAGCTATCATACCAAGGTAGTCTGGGGTTACAATGGGCGTGACTACGCGAAGATATTTCAGTTCTTTGGAGAAATGCAGATGACGTCAGGATCCGCAGCCACCGTGACTAAGAGATCGTGGACGGACCGAGTCGAGGAACCCAAGAACAGATTTGGCATGTTGATTTTCTTTGGCACATCTGCCTTGGTGTTGTTCCTTCTATTCGTTTGGAGTCTTCTGCCCAAGGAGGATGTGAAGACGTTCGCTACAACCATTTCAATCCTAAATTATGGCAAAACAATACCGAAGCTGAACAATGGCGTTTTTGATCTAGAGGAAATGAAATCGAAAGCCGAGGAAAACGGGCTGTGCCCCTGGATAGACGTTGGAAATCCCGCTTCTATAGAAAAAGGCGAGGACATTAATTTACGAGTTACTGAATTGTCCAGGGACCTAAAAAACAAGGGCGTCCAAGCGAAGGATACTTTGTTCATCCAACTGCGTTGCTATGCGGCAGTAACTCGCGACGAAAAGGAAATCGGGAGTCCATGGAGATGCGGCCTGTACATTGAAGACTCTGCTTCCGATCCGGCTTATCCAGTTAAGAGCTTGATGACGCTACTCTTAAACGAGATTCCAGCGAAGAATATCGTCTTGGTTGCGGATATTTGCGATCTGAAATCTGCGCCGCACCTTGGATGGATTGTGAATCCAGTTGCAACCTATCTTCGAAAAGCCGCCGAAGAAATGAAGTCGGATTTTGCAAACTCAAACCGTAATCTCTGGATCATGTGTCCAGCGGAAGATCACCAATCTACCTATTACTCGTTGCGTCAGAATAAAACCCTTTTTCAAGAGGCGTTCGAACAAGCCTTCAAACGAGTTGGTAGTAAAACTGAACTCTCCTTGGCGGAGTGTTTCAAATCAATTCATCAGCATTGCCATTCTGCAACCAAAGGCGATCAAACGCCCATCCTGATTTTCGCGAATTCCGCGGAAGACTGTATACCAAGTAATCAAAAATGTTGGCAAACGGCGGAGCGAGTATTGGTGAGTCTTAACCAGGGTAAAATTGCTTCAAATAAGGACCTGGGGAAAGATGATCCTACAAAAAAAGAGGCAAGTAAGGAAAACAAGGAAAAAGAAACCAGCAAGGAAAATGATGGCGAGGGTTCGAATGCTGCAACCTCAAAGCAGCCAGAAACACTGGATAGCGATCTGAAACTTCGATTTTGGCAACTTCGAGACTTGATTTCAAGTCGTGGCGAAAAACAAAAAGGACAGTTGACGAACTGGTCACCTGCCGACTTCGCTCCCTTGGCTTGGAGAAAATTGCAATTTGACGCTGCTCGCAACCCGTCGTGGAAGTCAAAAGATTGCGAAAATGATTGCGAAGCATTGCTCGCATTAAAGAACGCTATTATATCCAACGGACTTGTACGTTCGGAGAAAGTCGCGTCGAAATCTGACGACGGTTGGGAACTCTGCCGCGCTTGGAATGATTTTCGGAATTCCACCACCAATTACCGTAAACTATGGGATTGGGAAGAGGAACAGAAGCTGCTCGACCCCGACTGGAAAGTTACCTGCAAGGAATATCGGAATTACATCGATTCCATATCCGAGCTGACGTTCTGGCGTGATTTGACTTCAGCATTTCCCGAACTACCCGAACTACGTGAGACGTATACCAGACTCGTCGAGTGCCTAAAGAACGCAAGAGCAAAACTACCAAAGGCAGCAACCGATGCTGCCTCAGCGAATTCGAAAGACATTCAGCGTGTTGAGGCCGGTAAGGCCCGTCTAAAGCTCACGGCATTGTTGTCGAAAATAGTCAGCGAACTCATCAGGAACCAGCACCGGTCCATGGATTGGCTTGAGGACAGGAAGTATCAGAGACTTTTGTCCAGTCCGTTGATAAGTTATGAAAGTCGAAAAGTTTTGCAGGTCGTTTACGAAAAAAAGGAAATCGAAAACGTGAGCAAAGACCCAAAAGTTCTAGAGACTTTTCACGGTCCCAGTCCAAGTGGGTTTTCCAGTTCGTATCTTGCTGTACTTCGAGACTACTGTACTGACATGACCGAGATCGCTTCCCTTTTTCTAGACAAAGAAATTCTGACTGCTAAATTGCCTTCGATGACTGATTGGGAGGGCTTCTTGCTTTGGGGGAAATCCTATTGGGAGATCATGCAAGCAGGATTGATTGAGCCGGGCATCAAAGATGTTACAAAAAGTTGGCATTACTTGAGTCTAATCGAGTTTGGGTTTGAACCGACATTTGGATTTGACCCATCGCCATCTTCCTCCCTAGCCAATTCGGGCACCCAAGCCAACTCTGGATCAAGGTCCTACTCAGCTTTCAAGTCGTATTCCGGAATCGTTGTACCGCCAATCAATCCAAAGTCGATTTCCATTTCGTCAGCGAATCGAACGATAGATTTTTCCGATACGGAAAATAAGGCGACTGTGATAGTAAGCATATTGCATGTCGACAATTCCCCAGTAGAGCAATGCGAAATCCAATGGTCGACGAACAAAAGAGTTGCCGGGCTATCTTTGCTGCTAGACGAAAAACCATTCAGGATCGGAGAGAGGATGAAAGTCGAACCAAAGTCCAAAGCAATTAACTTGAAATGCCAACTAGAAGCGGGCCAAACCTTCCCCGATGGTGCGAAAATTCAAATTACAGCACTCGATGCTCAGAACAAAGAATCTAATTTGCTCGTAGTGCCCTTGATGCGAAATGCAAGTCGCATCGATCTAATTGCTAAGCGAGTTGATGATGGCTCAAAATCGATTTTAATGAAAGGGAAAATTGAAAATATGTTTGAGCTGCAGGGCCCAGCGATCAAGGGTGCTGTCAGTAGTTTTTCGTTCGCATTGCGTAACAAATTAGAGACGAAAAGGAGAGTGCAGTTAAGAGTTTACGCTTTGCCCTCGCATGATACCCCGACACGTGTCCAGCTCTCCGGCGAAAACTTGTTCGCCATTTCGAACGACGACCTAGAAATTCCTGGTTACGATTTAGAAAAACCTGAAGTGAGCGAAATACTGGCGAAATTGAAATTAGTAGATCCCAAGGCGAAGTACCTTGAGAACGACAACGCTGCTGAATCGCAGCTTGTTTTTCGAATTGTCGAGTTCGAAAAAGCAGAAGGAATCGACGATGGGAACGAGGGGAAGGGCCGTAAAGAAAAACCCAATTCATCTGTGTACTATGGTCGCTTCGTGCCGTCGCGGCCCGTCGAACCAAAGTATTTGAAAATAGAACCGGGACCTATTAAAGCAAAATCGAATTTGTTAATCGATTTTGAAAGCAACGAAAAGCTATGGAGCAACTACGGACTGAAAAAGCTACCCATTACGATTCGACAACTCATGACGATAGAGGGGCAAAATTCTACGGTGCCTAACGACATGGGTGGTCCTAGGTCAACAACTCTGACACCTGAAGAGACATCATTCAGGTTTGTTGGTCCAGTGATGGACGCCAAGAAACAATTTCGGTTCGAGGTGGATATCGGTGATTACCCAAGATCGGTCATCTTTAAAGCAAATTCGTACATGGATAAAATAGATCTTGAGGTCAACGAAAGCAGAGTGGAGATCGCCGGCATCCACCCCATTCCTCAAGAGCAAGCCGGAAAAGATAAACCTCGTGAAGTCAATGGACGGTATATCTTTCCAAATATACAAGGAAGTGAATACAAAGGTATTGAGGTCGAGACAAAACTGGATATTCCTGCGAGCGGAATCGCCAACTACCGTTTCTCGAAAAAGGCGTCTATTGGTGCTGATTCGGGTCAAGCCATAGAAATTAAGGCTGATCGTTGGTACGGAACCCTTCTTTCCGTCTCAGACGAGAATGGCACTTTAGGTGTCGGATTCCAACCATCCGAACTGAAAATCCGACACGAGATTAGAAATGACCTAAATGGTGTATATGTCTTTCAAATCAATGCAGGCACCAAAACAGCGGAAAAGGAGATCATCTTTGATCGAACCCCCCCTATTCCATCCTTCGTAGCATCGCAAGATAAGGTTTCCAAACAAAGGCACAAATTATTCGAGGAACAAAAAGTTGATATCTGGATTGAAGCCAAAGATGATCCGTCTGGCTCCGGCGTCGAAAGCGCAATCTTCGCCATTGCCGCAAGCAGAGACAATCCGAATTCGTTTATGGATACAGATGACAGGGTTAGTGAAGCAAAAGACATGGCTCGAGTTGATGGTAAAATCAAGTTCACGCTTAGTTGGGAGTCTTTTGCAAAAAAACCAAAAGACGCCGTCTACTACATCGTCGCGAGAACCATCGATTACGCAGGAAATTACCAAGACAAAAACACTCCCTTGGAAATTGAGTGGGCTGGGAAAAAGCCCACTCAATGAAAACGCAACTTTATGTTTAGCTAGCCATGAGTCGTATTTGGAGGGCAAGTCAAATCTGTTCTGGTCCGGTGACCTGGGTAAGCTTTGCTGCACAAGATAGTAAAGCAATAAATCGACGCGGTTTTTGGCCGATGAGAACGGGTAAGTCGAAAACGGATTTACGACTTGGGTTTGCTACCGTATTCCAACGTGTGTAGCTGCAATTAAAAACAGGATTTTCGCGATGGATCGCTCTCTTTGTAAACTTTCCGGCACTCGACTTGCCATTGCCTACCTCATCGGCACATCATTTGGCTGTGTCGCCAATCCGGTTCCGGTGACGACATTTTGGGACAAACTTGGGATCCCCCAGGCCACTGCAATACTACGCGATTCGACGATCAATCGCAGTGGCAGATTCCCAGGACTCGAGAAGAAACCGCCGTTATTAAAGATCGCGGACCCAGCGAATCTAAAGCCCGAGAAACCGGAGATGATCAAGGTTGCAGCCAAGATCAAGACAGAGCAAGACCAGAAGAAACAGAAAATCAAAGCGCTCAAATTCTTGGCTGATGTAAATTGCGGCTGTTACAACAAAGATGACGAAGTTGCGAAAGCTTTCCTAGCTGCGTTGGACGATTGCGATCCAGATGTTCGAACAGCGGCAATTGAGGGACTAAGCAAAGCAGCCGGAAGCTGCTCGAAGTGCAAGACGGGATGTGAAACAACTTGCTGCACCGAAGACATTCACAAGAAGTTGACCGACATTGCGTATGGGGTCGATGCAAAAGGCTGTTGCAAAGAGCCAGTCAAAGAAATTAGGGTTGCGGCTGCGGCTTTGGTTCGCAAATGTGGATGTCC
>JANLUJ010000004.1:0-2024 GCA_031363425.1 Pirellula sp. | reverse complement strand
ACGGCATCGAAACAGGCGCGCTGGTGCAGGCGTTGATTCCCATCGCCGCACAAGTGGACCGCAAAGCGAAGGACGCGCACTTCTATTTTGACGATCCCACTGCAGTCGACCATCTTTCAGACGAACCACTCGCTTGGCTCGCTTGGCTACCTCGTCTTCGTGAGTAACCAAAATAATCGTTTTTCCCTCATCGTTCAGCTTTTCGAACAACTGCAAAATCTCTTCGGCAGTCCGAGAATCCAGATTCCCAGTTGGCTCATCGGCTAGAATAAAAAAAGGATCATTTACTAGGGAGCGAGCAATTGCAACACGTTGTTGCTGGCCACCGCTTAATTGGGTTGGACGGTGGGTCAGTCGTTCACCCAACCCAACCAAGTGAGCCAACTCAATACTTTTTTCTTTTTGCTTCTTCGTTAGCGATTTCCCTTGGTAGAACAAAGGAACTTGAATGTTCTCCACAACCGTCAACTGTTGGATCAAGTTGTAAGCTTGGAACACGAATCCAATTCGTTGCGATCGGATATCCGCTAGTTGATCGTCATTCATTTTCGCCGCATCGTCAGTACCCAACCACAAACTGCCGGAAGTGGGTTGGTCTAAACAGCCGAGCATGTTGAGCAATGTGCTTTTTCCAGATCCTGACGGACCCATGATCGCTACATAGTCCCCCTCTGGGACATCGAATGTGACACCTCGCAATGCGCGAACGGTTTCACTTTTTAGAACATACTCCTTTTTAAGATCTGCAACGCGGCAAGCAAATCGGTTCGCTTGCTCCGGTTTTATGGCAATCATTAGTTGGACGGTGCCCCGCGTCCTGCGCCACTGCCGCCACCGCCGGATGCCATCCGCTTGCTAAGCATTGCAATGATTTCGGCTTGATCGATTGAACCATCCTTGTTGGTATCGTAGTCGGAAAAACTATTCTTCATGCGTTCGTTGTCGGCAACTTCGAGCAGACTTAGCTTGCCGTCGGTATTCGTATCCATTCTCGAAATCATGGCTGCTGCCAATGCATTGGGATCCATGTTTCCACCTGCGGTTGGTGGTCCACCTCCGGATGGCCCATCAGGACGAGGACCTCCGCGCCCTGATCTCGAACCTGCACCAGCCATAGGCGGTGGAACGGTAGCCGCAATCTTTGCAAGCGACTCACGATCATCGACTTCTTTGATTTCCGGTAACTTCATCTTATCAAGGTGATTGCGAGGGTCGAGCACCACCATTTCTTGAGGAGAGATGCCTTCTCCAACGGTGACAAATTTATCGTTCGTGGCGCCGATCTTGATTTCGCGAGTTTCCCATTCTTTGCCCTTTTGGACCAATACAAAATGGTGTTTTTTTGTCTCATAAACCGCATGCACAGGTACCTGAATGGCGTCCGGAATTTGCTCCACAAAAATCCGAACCTCGGCAGTCATACCGGTGCGAATTTCCTCAGGAGGGTTGATTATTTTTACGATGACAAGGTACTCCTTAACCGTCGATCCCCACGAGCTGGTTTGCTCTGCATACTTGTTCACTTTGATCACCTGGCCGAGGAGTTCATTTGCTGTAGCGCCAACATTGATCTTCACTGGCATGCCGTCGCGTATCAACGTGATCCGTGACTCGTTGACCTTCGCCTTGACTTGCATTCGCGTTGGGTCCGGCAACAAGAAGATTGTCTTTTGCTCTTGAACGAGTACTCCAGCCGCAACAACGAAATCGTTGCTTCCACGACCACCCTGCTTGTTTGCATAGACAACTTGTCCATCGGCGGGAGCCAAAACCGTGCATGCTTTGACCTGAGCCTTTATCTCTTCTAGCTTCTCTTTTTCTTCGACAAGGGTGCTTTTGTCCGACTCTAATTTTGCTCTGGCTGTTTCGATGTCACTATTTAACTGAACCAGCATTTTTTCCTTGGTCAATTTGTCGAGTACCCTCAGTCGCCCCTGCGCCGATTCTAGCGAGCTTTGGGCGTTTTGAACTGCAAATTGTTCCGATTCGATCTGCAAAGCTTTGAGTGTTCCCTTGGCAGCAAG
>JANLUJ010001371.1:0-9180 GCA_031363425.1 Pirellula sp. | reverse complement strand
AAATCCCAGTTCAACGCGACCGGTCGATGGCAGGTCGGTTGCACGGCCGTTTACAAACACCTGAAAGATTCTGCCACCGATTTCAGTGCCGGAGATCCGGTCACCTTGTAGCACGATTCCATCACCCTTGATCAACGGTGTTTCGAGATCGACCAGTAGTTTTTCGCCCCGCAGAGCGATAACCTTACCGACACGGACACCTTGCTTGGCACTTGTGATGCCCGGCACCAATCTCTTGTGATCGCAACCCTCAAGCCAACCCGGCGTGAATCCTCGAGAAAAACTCATCTCCATTTCGCGCTTGGCCTGGCTGCTCCATTGGATTTCTTTTCCCGCGATGGCCGCATCGATCGCCTTGCGGTAATGGCCCACAATATTGGCGACATACTCTGGGGTCTTTAACCTACCTTCGATCTTTAGCGAACAGACACCGGCATCAATCAAATCCGGTATGTGAGCGTATCCTGCCAAATCTTGTGGGGATAACAGATAACGATTGTCACCCAGGTCGCGATGCTCTCCATCGCAAATGAGATCGTAATTGAGGCGACAGGCCTGTGCACATTGGCCTCGGTTGGCGCTTCGGCCACCTAACGATTCGCTGGTCAAACATTGGCCGCTGTACGAGACACACAATGCCCCATGCACAAACGTTTCGACAGGCATAGTCGTTGCCGAAGTAATCTTGCGTATCTCATCGATGGACAGTTCTCTCGCTAATACAACGCGATCGACCTTCAATGATTCGATCGCTCGTATCGTTTCTGCCGAGACCATAGTCATTTGCGTGCTGGCGTGGACACTGAGCTCCGGACATATCTCATGAATCAGTCGAACGGCCCCGAGATCCTGAACTAGCACTGCGTCGACGCCAGCGGAAGCGATTTCAACCACGTGCTTTTCAAATTCGGCAAGCTCATCGGTGAAAACCAGCGTATTGAGCGTTACAAAACCGACCAATCCTCGCCGGTGCAACAATTGCATTATGCTCGGAAGATCTTCCAGCGAAAAATTAACAGCTCGCGCGCGCGCGTTGAATCCGGATTCAAGCCCAAAATAGACGGCATCTGCGCCGTTCTCGATAGCTGCGTGAATACATTCCCAGTTTCCTGCCGGGGCTAGCAGCTCGGGCGCCAGCCTTGCGGAGGAGGTTTGTTTTGTCATTTCAAAGATCTTATTAGCAATGTGTGCGGGAAACCTGTGGGACAGGCTTCCAGCCTGTCAATACCGAATCGACAGGCTGGAAGCCTGTCCCACCGTGGATATTGTACGATGGACGACAAGCACCGTCGAGGGTTGGTAATAACTGTAGGCTCTATCGTTTCGGTGGTTCGGATTCGCGAACGCTGGTGCCATGTTCTGGGTGTAAAACAAGCAATGAGAACCGTTGCGTTGCATCCAAATCGTTAGTGCTCAGCGAGGTGTAGTCGAATTGCCCTCGCAAATCGGTGTACCCATCCTTGTAGAACTTGACCTCGCCAGAGTTGTATTTTGCGTAAACCTTCACGTACGCTCCTTCAAGCGGCTGTAGCCCATGTTTCGTTAGGATCTGCAAACGGCCCAAGTTGGGGGAGTGGTTGACGACCAGAGAGTTGGCGTACAACACAAGATTCTTCATGAGCCCGCCACCGGAAACTTCAATAACCAAGTTCTTGTTCTTGAGCAATGCCGGCACCACAAAACTCAAGTCCTTGAGCGAAGTGGACTTTTCAACTTTTATTGCGTCCACCAAGTTCGGCTCAATCATGCTAAGCCGACCTCCATCCTGCTGAGCAAACGGACTACGGCTGAAGAGCAACTCCACATCCATTAAGTAGTACATGACAACGATGGCGTCCAAATTGCGGTGGCGCAGTACGATCTTTTCCCCATCTTGGATCAAGTCCAACACGGGAAGACTCGCTGACTCATTGATGTTCTGCTGCTCACGAGCTCCAGAAAGTAGTCGATTCGCAGGATCGGTCTTCCAGTCCTCGGACTTTGCGATGTCTGCGGTCTTGCCCGCTTGAATGGCTTTACGTTCTGCGACCTGCGATCGCACTTGACCAAACCAATCGCGCCAGCGTGGATTCGGATAGTTGATATACTTTTGCGAGCGGCTATCTGCTTCTTCGAATTTGCCTTGAATCATGTCTAGGTAAGCGGAGAAGTACTCGTGCTGCAGTTTGCTTTCCATTGCCGACGGGTCGATCTTAGCAAAATGAGCGATCGCCTCTTCGATTCGATTTTGAAGTAGCATGTAGTAGACCAATGCAAGTCGCTGTTCCGACTCGATCGTCTTTTGATGAGCCAGAATTCCCATCATTCGTTCGTATTGCCCAGCGAGACCGTCGTTAAGAATGACCCTTTTTGGCCCTAGCTGGTGCATGCGAGCGACAACCAATGGCCGGAAATCCAAATGTTCGAATTGCAAACGATCGACAGGCTCAATCTTCATTAGCTCCATTTCGAATAACGGTCCAACTCGACTAACAACCGCCGAATTGCTCTCCAGGAATTCACGCAACCTAGGTGCATCATTGTGTTTAATCGAATACGCCCAAAGTGTTGGGTTATAGACTCCGTAGTCGGTCAGCCTCGCAAGACAGGCCTCAAAAAATTTGCGATTGGCCATTCGCCAGGCAATTGCGTCGAGGTTGATCTTGAACAAATTTGCGCCCTTGAGATGCGCAAGGACTTGGTCGTCCGAGCCCCAGGATGATACATAGGACCACGATGTTTCGTCGACCGAATCGGGGACGTCAAGTACCTTGAGACGGGTCGACGGCGCCGCGATTGCGATCTTGTTATTGATGGCAATTTGAGCGCCATAGTGTGCGAAGACTCCGGATTGCGGAAAGTAGAACTTGGTACTCAGCTCTTGCGTAGCGAACGGAGCCAAGTCAACTTTTTGTCCGGCCACTACCTTGGCGCTTTCTAGTGCGATGGCTCCCTGTGGAATCTGTTGCAAGACACTGACGCGAACCAACGATGCGGTAGGGTTGGTCAACACAACGCGCAATCGATAGACCGTTCCCTTGATGAGCGATTGCACTTTAACAGGTTTGGCTTCTTCACCGGTGTCGCTTGCCAAAAAGATGCTTTGACTGGCCAATACAGTAGCTGGATCGGCGCTTTGCTCGATGGTCTGCAATCCTTGAACGAATGCAATGGAATCGTTCGTTGTGGTGGCAACCAAGCGACCTTGCTCGACATTGATGGTTGCTGGTTTGGAATCCAAGGGCAAGCCAAGGACCGCCATCGCGAGGAGCGTCTCATGAACATTGCTTGCAGCGAGCTCAATGTTCTTGGATAGGAAGGAAACATCCCCCGAGTGGTTCAAGTAGTCGAACCAAAACGCGTTGGGTCGCACCAATTCCGTTTTTTGATTTGCGATAGGAAGACGGAAGTAGTTGCTATCCGCCCATTTCCGGGTGGACTCCAAGGATTCGTAAAGACGAGCGAGGCGACCGTTACCCGTGCCACCGGGTCCGCCACTACCGCCGCGCTGCTTTGAGAGTGCACGCCCCAGATCGGCCTTGCCCGCCTTGCGATCCATTTCCAATTTATCTTTTGCGACTCCTTCGGACTCCATCGTATCAGAAAAGAATGCGTCCATCGCAACGCGCCCATCGATTGCGCCGAAGCCCACAGGGGCTGCCTCACCCAATTCGCGTCGCTCCAAGCTTAGTGCTCTGAGAGCCACGACACCATCCATGTTGCTGTCGACATCAAACAAAGCCGAACTCATAAGCCCTTTCGCGAATCGAACCGACTGTGCAGCCGAGTCGACCGGAACCGAACTTACCAAGTCGCCCATCCATCGCGTTGTACTGCCAGTTTGACTGACGATTCGTTTTGCTAACAACACGCGTTCGACCGCATTTAGCTGAGCAAGTTTCCAAGGCTGCACGTATTTGGAGAGGTCCAATCCTAGCACATAATCGTCCATGAACTGCTTCTGCATTTTGTTGGCCAAATACGGGCGCACCACAGAATCAAAAAAAGGCTTGTCGTGAACCGTCAAGAACAAATGAAATTCGTGGCAAGCCAAATCCGAATAATGCCGTTCCTTTTCTTCATCCTTGAGGGTTGGCCAGCGCGTGAGGCACTCGAATTTGTCGAAAGCGGAATGGTTGTTGAGCAGCGTTCGATAAAGTTGAAACACATCCGGAATCGAACTGTAAATCTTGACTCGTGTCGATGCGGCGTCTCCAAGGTCATTCTTGTCCGCTTTGGGCAAAACTCGGACGCTTTGTATCTCTGTCAATCGGTCGTTGTCTGCAAACGCGTTGGCCAACCGTCGATCGGTTAGGCCACGTGGTTGATTGAGCGGCAAATGAATCGTCCGATAGGTAGTACCGCTCGGATGAACAACGACCACGGTGACACATGTCAAGCCAGCGAAGGCTTTTCGGTCGATGGATAGCATTCCCTTTTCGTCGCAGCGACCATTCGTAAACATGACGCAGCCACGTTTGAGGAATTCGTATTCGGGTGAGCCGTCGGCTGCAACTCGTGATAGTTCATCTGCCAGCCTGTTGGCCGCGCCGGGCGCAGCCATTTTCGGTGCCATTGCTGCCATCGGGTCTCCAGTTGCTGCAGTTTGCGATGTGTTCTGTGTAACCGCAAGCTCCCACGGGTTCAAGATAGCACTTGGTTGTGGCAAGAGACTGCCGAGGTACTTTTTCAGAAATTGCCGTTGAAGGACATATTGGTATTCTTCGTCCAGTTTAAGCGAGTTGATGTAGAAGCTAGGTATTCGAGTTCGCGGCAGCGACAACATCGGAAACTCCGGTGCCGACAAGTTGAGCCCCTGGTTCCAGCGCGGCTCGTAAGCATCTGCAACAACGTGGATCCTCGTAAAGTTGTCATGATTGCCGAGTTGTACTTGCAGCTTGTCATCGGTCAGTTTTACTTCGCGCACATGGACGGTGCGGACCCGGTTTGTTTCAAGTAGATGTGATTGGCCGACGAGCACATCACCCTGTTGCTCCCCTTTGACGACAGAAATTTGCATGGAGCGACCGGACCAATGGTCGGTAAGTCGATAGGAACCTGGCTCAAGTCCTTTGACTTTAACGAGGCCACCTTCGATAGTTACTTTTTCGATGTGGCTGGCAGAGACCACTCCTCCCCGAAACTCAATGAGACTGATTCGCGGAAACGCCTTGTCGTTGGGTCCCAGCTTCTGCGGCCCTTGCTCTGCTCCGTCTGTTGTATGCCACACCGCTTCCATCGGTTGACCGCTGAGTGCATGGTATGTTGCCGGCCAAGTTGGCGACAACTTGGTAAGGAAAAAGTCGCGAGAAGTTATCGAATCAGCCGATGCCTTGAACCGTTCGACGTAGGAAAGCGAGCCTAAGTCGACTGCACCATTATCGTCGGTCGCCAATCGAATGCTGGTCGTCGGACCGATGCCAAAAAGCTTGAATTCCAACTGGACTGGAACGCGCGATGCTGGTTCGCCGTTCCGACCACGGACTTCGAGAAAATTCCCCTTGTCGGTCTGGGTCAAAAAGAAATCGCGAACTTGCGCCGTTTTTGCCAAACCGTTGATGGCAATCGAATGCATCGCGGACACCGGAACTCTGGAATCGTTGCTCAACTTGAGCACCTGACCGCTGATCGAGATTGCGATGTTGGCCAATCGCTGCGGGACCAAAAACGAATGAACGAATTCTCCGTTGTCTGCAAGCTTTATGTTGGGAATCGTCTGCGTCGCGTCGATTCCATCCAAGTCCGTGGACGTAATCGTCAACATGGGCTTTTCGAGTTGTCCTAATGAAACCAATTGACCGTTGCACAACAAGTTTGGACGAATGACAACATTCGCTTTTGCACCCGCCAATAGCGATTGGGGGTCCAACAAGAAACCAGCTTGCAGGCGGTACGTTTCGGTGTTGTGAACAAATGTTTGCACCGAAGCGATTGCTCCATCGACGAAGACCAGTGTTTCAGACTTGACTTCACTGCCGAAGGGGATGACGATGTCGCCCGCGTTGTTGGGTTCGAATTCGCGACTTCCAAAAAGGGCTTTGGCCGACGGCACATGTTTGCCGTCCGCGTCGAAAACACGAAAGGTGTCACCAACGTCGGTCATTCGTTGCATCGCATGCAAGTGCCCTTTGTGAATGAGCGTGCGACTGCGTTGACCGCTGGCGAGTACGTCGACGACCCAAACGCCCGCGCCGTCGAGCTCTGGCATTTCGAGGACCTCACGGTGTCGCAGGTCAGCCGGTTGAGCATAGGCGATGCGTTTTTCAATGTTGGCGACCAGTCCATCTAAATCGAGGTTCGTGCCAATGGGTTGCTTTTGCTGCATCAAGATGTTGCGAGCGTTGAGGCGGTAGACTTTGACCAAAAGCTCCTGCACATTCTTAACGTCTAGGGTCAAACGAACCGAGTCGCTTGGTCGATAGTAGGTCGGATTGCTCAGCGAGAATTTCAGTTCGATGCGGGCTTGCAGTTCACGTTGTTCATCTGGCGTGAGCTGAGCGTAGAACGTTTTCGCGTCGCCGATTCCATAGAGTATTTTAGTGGACGCAAAAACACGTCTTAGGTAGTCTCGATCAATGACTGTCGAAAAGGCATCGACATTTGTGTCGGTCTTGAAGAAGTGTTCAAGATAGCGATGGACTAACGAGGAGTCGTCACCGATCGCATCGAGCAAGGTTTCGCCCCTGAAGTTGGCGCTTAGATTGACTTGAGGGCGAGCGTTTTGACGATCGACGTATTCCCGATTGAAAAAGGGGCGATTGCTTGGCAGTTTGATATAGCGGAGAAATCGATCGCGGTCCATGTTTCCATCGCGCTCATCGAATTGAAGCCTGCTGAAAAGAACCGAAGCGGTTAGGCTGTTTTGGGATTCTGGCAAGCCGCTGATGAAGCTCTCGAGGGCTATCAAATGGTTGCGGAGTACGGCCCGATCTTCTAGGGAGGAATCATCGTCAGGGCGAATTCGGCGCAATCGAGCTTGAACGAAAGCGTTAGACTCGATCAATTTCGGAATGCGTTTTTGGAGCTCCATCAGTTGCTGAGCAGTCAAAAGGTTGTGGATCGAAGCCCAGCCGAATCCCTTAGAGTCGGGCATTTTGAGTTCTCGCTCGATGATCTCGAGCAATCCTGGTGCGTCAACTCGATCGATGCGTTCCAACCAAGCGCGTGTGGTGGCCGGTTGATCGAGATATGGGGCGAGGTGCGCCAAAGCGACCCCTTCAATGGTGCTCAAGTTATTTGCATAGGATCGAAGGATGGTCTTCCAGTCGAGGAGGCTGGGATCCAGTTTCGTTTGCAACTCCGCGGCCTCGTCTTTACGCGGTGCGGCATGGTCGACGTTGATGCCAAAATTCGAGCGAATATGGTCTAGGGCTGCGAGCGGGTTGGTTTTGTATTCGAGAAGAAACTGGCGGGTTTGCATCCGTTGAGTTTGTTCGTTCATGCCGATTTTTGCGATCCAGGCATCGAGATGCCCGCGAGCTTCAGCGACTTTCCCAACTGTTTGGCAGTGCAAGCATTGGTAATAGAAATAGGTGTCTGTTCCCGGTATGAGCTCCGCAAGCGCGGCTTCTCGATTCTCTGCGAGCGCATAGCGTTCGTTAAATCCAATTTCCTGAGCGAGTGCCATGGGGGGGCCTGACAGACTAACGATCGAAACGCAAAGACAAAGACCAATCGCACGGTTGAGTATGTACATGGTTTTACTCGAAAATGGTCGCAAAGATACTTGGTTCGCATGAATAGACGAACCGCCCTAGAAGCAGTTCCTAGAAATTATGCGGATCGTTGCAAGAATAGCACACATTGTAGAACAGTTGTCCCAACGTTGTCCCAACTGTTCAGGGAGCTTGGCACGACTCAAAAGCCTGATTTACACTGCTTGCCAGTTGTAATGACTGTGTGGGTCGATTCGCGGTCGAACCGATTGAGACAGCAGGAAGCATGCGACGACAATCGAATAGACGCTTGGCTTGATCCGCCAAGCAGTTGGGACAACTGCTCTACACTTTGTAGAACAGTTGTCCCAACGTTGTCCCTACTGTTCAGGGAGCTTGGCACGACTCAAAAGCCCGATTTACGGGTGTGAATACTACCCGCCGTAGCGAGCCCACTCGATCCCCATGAAAATACAGGCCAAAAACATAAAGATGGACGAAAGGATCATCATCATCGTGTAAATGGAAATCGGATGCTTTGCGGCTGCCATACTATTTCAATCGATACTTAAGATAAGAATGAGGTTCACGGGGAGGGACAACAGGTTTGCTACTAATTGATCTTGGCTGCAACCTTATCGCCTTTTTGGATAAATCCCTTACTAATTGAAATCTGACCTATCGCCTTGTCGTCTTCAATTCTCATTATCAAGATTTGCCCTAGGTATTGCCCAGACCGATACACTTCGAGAGTATGCCCAACGCGAAGTCCGTCATCGCGACCTACTGAAACCACAACTTGTTTGTTGCTGTTGATGGCTTGGATTTCGCCTTTTAAGTCTGCTGGCGGAACATCATCCCAGTTTCGAATTCCCGCCTTCTTCAAAGCAGCTTCAGCTGTTTCTGCTCGAGCCTGATTGATCGTCGTGTCGTTTTGAAGACGAGCCTTTTCTGCAAGTAGATCCGCTTCAACACTCAGTAGACCATTCAATTTGTCCGTCAACGCGATGACTCGATTTCGTTGACCGTTGCGGTCCGTAATGACTTTGTCAATTTCAATCTTTAGCGTTTCGTTCTGTTTGGTAATCGATGCAACACGGTCAATGGTTTCCGAAAGCTTTTGCGTTTGCTGGGTTAGCGTCGCCCCTTTTTGGTTCAATTCCGTATTCGCTTGAGCAAGCTCATTGCGAGCAAAATCAAGCTGAGTTTGGAGTGCTGCGAGAGCTGTTTTTCGGGACAATTGTTCCTGGGCTAAATTGTTCTTCAATTGCTCGATCATCTTCTTGAGTTGATCCACTGTTGTTTCCAACACTTTGGATTGTGCCTGAAAAGCTGCAACCTTTTTCTTGTGATCCAAATGCGATGAATTCGCAATCAACGAGACAAGAAAAAAGGCCAAACTCAGGAGAAGGACCAATAAAGTAAAGATTTTGCCGAGGAGTGTCATTTGGCATCCGCTGGTATTGAAGCGACAGACTGGTAGAGCAAGCGAGTCCACCCAACCTAGTTCCCTAGGCAAAAGTGTCAACTCGGGTGAAAGGGAGAC
>JANLUJ010001361.1:0-2467 GCA_031363425.1 Pirellula sp. | reverse complement strand
ATTGACTTCATGTGGTATGCGCGGCGAATTGCGCCGATGGCCCTGGCAGGGTACCTAGCCGGGGTCGCCGCCTATTTTCTGCAACATGCGTTGTTCGGATAACCCCGAGCTATTGCTAGCTGCCCGACCAACTAGGGCGTCATTGAAAAATAACAAGGCCGTTAGGTTTGGGGATGCCGGAAGTGACAAACCTGTAAGGGAGTCGTTTTCAGTGCACAGTATGCGTATTCGTGCCGTTTAGGTTGAGATATAGTCGCTGTAGTAAATGCGTATTCCTCTCGCTTTTGAATTTATTACTCAGCTTACTCAACTCAGCTCAACTCAGAAAATCACGATGACAGTCGATAGTTCAGAACCGATAGGAAACGCCGAAAGGCCAGCAAAAGACCTCAAAAGTGATTTGGTCGCTGGGCTCCTTGTCTTTTTGATTGCATTACCGCTGTGCTTAGGCATTTCAGGCGCGAGTGGCTTTCCGGCTATCAATGGCGTCTTTACGGCGATTGCGGGCGGCCTCATTTGCGTCTTCCTTAGCAATTCGGAGCTGACAATAAAAGGTCCAGCGGCAGGGATGATTGCCATCTGTCTTGGTGCCGTTACCGATTTTGCATTAGCAGCCGGACTTTCGAAAGATCAAATGAGCAACACGGATTTATCCGTGTACATGCAATACCTGCCATCGGTAGCGGCAGTCGCCGTAGTCGCGGGCGTTTTGCAAATTATTTTAGGAGCCATTCGAGCAGGATCCCTCGCAGATCTTTTTCCATCGGCAGTGATTCATGGACTGCTAGCTTCGATTGGCTTGATTATTATTGGCAAACAGCTGTATATGTTGTTGGGGCTAAAGCCCAATGGTTCAACCGAAGCGTACGAGGCGTATCTTGAACTCCCAGCGCACCTTCCGCATTTCGCTTGGCAAGTCGCGGTTATTGGTTTGGCAAGTTTGGCGCTTCTTTTCGTTTATCCGCATTTGAAAAAACAATTTGCGATTTGCAAAATCATCCCAGCCCAACTAATCATTTTGGTGGTCGCCATACCTTCGGCCATGTTTTTGTTTCAGAGCTTTGATGGTTTTAAGCGAAGCTACGAAGTTAGTCATGAGGGGCATCCGGTTGCACAAGTCGTTAAATCACTCTTGGTAAAAGTTCCTGATAGCGCATCAGCGTTACCTGGTTCTTTCATATTTCCGAATTTCTCGCTGATCAACACATTCATATTTTGGAAATGGGTCGTAATGTTTACGCTCGTCGGATCGCTCGAGTCGTTACTGAGCGCAAAGGCAGTCGATGTTCTTGACCCCTGGAAACGCAAATCTGACTTGAATCGTGATTTGCTCGCGGTTGGAGTAGCGAACACCGCAGTTGCATTGATTGGTGGGATTCCGATGATTTCCGAAATCGTTCGAAGCTCTGCGAACAAAGACTACGGCGCCAAGACCCGTTGGTCCAATTTTTTCCATGGACTATTTCTTCTATTGAGCATTCTTTTGTTACCGTTCTTGCTTAACAAGATTCCGCTTACGGCCCTTGCGGCCATGCTGATCTATGCTGGTTGTCGACTTGCTCACTACAAAGAGTTCTTGCACATGTTCCATGTCGGCAAAGAACAACTTGTGATCTTTTTGTGCACGATCGCAGGTGTCCTTGGCACGGATTTGCTTATAGGTGTAGGCATTGGCATTGCCGTAAAGATCGCCTGCGAAATGTTCTTAGGAGTGAGTCCAATTCAGTTCGTCAGGCTCCCTGTTTTTATTGATGAGGACGGGGCAAGTCAACGAATAACGCTCAATGGCAGTGCCACTTTCACTAACTGGCTTTCTCTCAAAAAGAAGATCGTCGGTTTGCCAGCAGGCAGCGACGTGATCATCGATTGCTCCAATGCGCGGTTTCTCGATCATACGGTGATGAGCCGAATGAGCGAAATGAAAAAGGACTTTGAGGCAACTGGTCGAAGTCTGAGCATTGTGGGACTCGATCACCACCAAGCACTTTCACACGACCACTTAGCTGCGAGACGATTGCCAAAAATCAAAAAGTAGAACAGAGCTTCCGCGAATCGCTCCGAGTAGTTGAACCCACGACAAAAGCTAGAACGAATAACGAGCCGCAAAACCGCAATCCAGTTTCCGAGCAAACGAATCGATTAAGTTGGCTTGAGTGATTTCGCAGTTGGCGACTGATTTCTCGCCATGCTCTTGAGCAATCGTACTGTTGATATCGCGAATAGCAATGTGCGTTGAGTGACCACAGAGCAGAACGGCCCTACGCGTTTCTGAAAGCAACTGCCAGCAATCGATGAAGAGCGGCAATAAGTGGCGATGGATTTCCCATCGCGTGCCTTTATCTCCATGGCCATAGGTTGGTGGGTCGAGGATGACCGCTTCGTATTGCGAGTAGCGTCGAAGCTCGCGTTTGACAAACGATGTTGCATCGTCGACGATCCAGCGGATCGATGCGTCTTGGAGACCAGA
>JANLUJ010001347.1:0-5465 GCA_031363425.1 Pirellula sp. | reverse complement strand
CATATTGATCGGAGGAATGGTTATGTTCGTCATTGTGGGGGTACTATTGCCTGTGTTTGATCTAAACTCATCTGTTGGTTAAAATAGCGATAAGAAAACTCCCGCCTCCGTGAACCTTTCGGCTGTCCTGAGCCGAACATCACCTCACTAGAATCTTACTATTCTACCTCCCACCCGCCTCACCATCCCTCCTCCCTTCCCGCCCCCAAACCCAACATGGATTTAATCATGCGTTTTCGAACCATTCGAAAGTCTCTGCACGTTCGTCATGGCTTAACTTTGCTTGAATTGATGATCGTTTTGATCATTTTGGTCGGATTAATAGCCATTGTGGGGCCACGCCTTTTAGGCTCGCAAAAGAAAGCCGACATTCGAACGGCTCAGGTCCAAATCGGCAATTTAGCTTCGTCGCTTAAAATGTATGCGGCGGACATGAAGAGCTTTCCCTTGACCGAAGAAGGTCTTGATCTTTTGGTAAACCCACCCGAAGACGAAGCTCTAGCCAAGAAGTGGGACGGACCCTACATCGAAGGTGGTAGGTTGCCGAAGGATCCTTGGGGAAATAGTTTTCAATACGAGTACGTCACCGATTCGTCCGGTTCAGAACGAAGCGGATCAAACTCCAAGGTTCAATCATCGGATTTTCCTCACATCTTCTCGTTGGGACCTGACCGACAACCGGGCACGACAGACGATATCTCGAATCAGCCTCAAGGCGACGACGAGACATCTGATTCTAGCAAGTCATCAAAAAAGTAAAGCGACGGAGTTAGCATGTCTACGAACTTGCGCACACGTCGCTCTCTTCGGGGTTTTTCGCTCCTAGAAGTGATGATTGTGCTGGTGATTATGGTTGGCCTGTTGGCAATTGCGTGGCCGAATATGCAACGCCCGCTACGCCGAGCTACGCTCAATGAGGCAGCTCAAGTATTGCGTGAAGCGATCGACGAAGGTCGCCACGAAGCGATTACCACGGGTGAACCGATATTTGTTCAAATGCAACAGGGCAACCATGAGGTGCGCACCGGGTCGTTTGCCAATTTTGCGAACAGCGAAGAAACGACAGACTCCTTCCAGAGTACAGTAGAAACGCATCGTGCAGAAAATCGACACGGGCATGGAGTGGAATTCCATTCCGATGGAAGAACGCCAAGGACTTGGCGGCTGCCCGATTCCATTGTTATTACCGAAGTGAATTGGACGTCGGAATCGAAAACCGATGAAGAGGTTAGCAGCTCTTTTGCATCAAGTGCAGAGCTCATGTCAAACGAGTCGAATGATACATCAGACGACAGTAGCGTTCTTCAAAGAAACGGTTCGAGCGATTCAGAGGAGGCGATCGCCGAGTTTGGTTCATCCCACAACGATTGGTGGTTGCCGATTAGCGCAACCGGACAGAGCCGGAGCGCATCGATCGTCCTTTATGACACGTCGATCAATGAAAGGATGATCGTGACGTATGCCTCCGCGACAGGCGCATTGGAGATCGTTCGGTGATTCTCCGGGCCAACGAGGCCGTCTCGCTTTCTAGCATGGAATCCCACCGGCTTGACCGGTGGATCGTTCGGGATTTTCGCCTACACATCACGCGAGAAAAACAAAGAGAAGCGGCCTCGAAGAAGATGCGTCGAGCTTTTTCGTTGTTAGAGGTCATTATTGCGACGGCTATTCTAGCCGGAAGCGCGATGGTACTTTTCTCATTGATATCGCTTGGTACAAAGTACGGTCATCGCGCCGAGGAAAGAACGATCGCTATCGCGCAAGCACAGTCGATTTTGGATGAGTTTATTGCTCGCATGTCGAGCCATGATTTGCCGGAAGAAGTGAACGGAGTCTTGTCGAGCATCCCGCCTCGAAAATTTCGAATAAACGTCACACCGTTTGAACTGAAGACCAACCAAGGAGCCAACCGAAACACCGTCGCCGCAATGGAAACTCAAATTGTCCTCTTTCGAGTCCATGTAAAGCTGTATGAATCCAATGCACAACTAGGGACCGAAGACTTCGCCCCCCTCTTTGAAATTTCTCGCCTTGTTCGACGACCGCGAATCAACGAACCGATAGCCGGCGCGCATGGCAGTCCTTCGAATCGAGCAGGTTCGTTATGATTTCAATCCTCGCTCCCAGGACGGCAGACCACAACCCTTGCATCACGACCCCCTGTCCCTTTATCAAGGGCGAGGGGGAGAAGCAATCATTGCTTACGACTCGGTCTGCATTCACCTTAATCGAACTTATGATTGCGCTGGGTCTGCTCGGTGCTCTAATGGCTGTCGCTTGGTCGCTTCTCGGTACGTTTCGCGACGCAGAGATGCGAGGATGGAAGGTCTCTTACCGCACGCAAACCATTCGTTCGGCAAGAACGTGGCTGGAAGATGACGTACAACACCTAGTACCCGCGCTTGGCCTCAATAGTATCATCGGCAACTCGATGGGCTTTTCAGCGACAATCGAGCCATCGATCGATCCGATCCCGTTTTTGGCCAATCTGATGTCCAACGCCGAGCCAATGGAACTTGAGCCAGCGGACCGGGACTTCACCGTTGGACATGAATCGAGTGTTACATCGGTACGCAAATCTCCTTGGCCGGCCGAAGCCATCGAAATTGAATACCAATTGAAGCCTATATCAACTTCTTCGACGACCTCAGCCTCTCGAGGGGCCAACGACTCGAACGAGACAACCTTTGTTTTGACGCGAAGTGAAAGAGTCGCTTCGAACGCGGCCGGAGATGTCCTCCCATCGGAGCGAGACTCATCGGCCCAAGATTCAAAGGGCATTGCCGGTCATGCTACGATTCGTTCAGTCCAAGACCTCTATCGACAGACAAACGACAAGGCCGTGTCCAGTGGCCGAACGATCCGCGAATCTCGACTGGAGGGGCTATTGAATGCTCAATTTCGTTACTTCGACGGAACCTCCTGGAGTTCCGAATGGAACAACGCTCAACAGAATGGATTGCCTCGAGGAATCGCGTTTGGGTTCAATTTCCCCGCAACGAGTGACATTCAAAAACCCTCCAACGTTGAGTCAAAAAGCAAAGACCTAATCGATTCATCATCGGAGTATGCATTGGTAAGCGAATTGCCATTTGCGGATACTGCTTTGGCCACTGAAGCATCCACCGAAAGCCGGAATGCCAATCAAAGCTTAATGGAATCAACGGCCAACGAAGTGCAGATCGTGATTCATGTCGGCCGTGGACCTCCGAGGAGTAAGCCTGTTACAAATCAAGGGAAACGGCGTGACCTACCATGACAAAAGCCTTTGACTCAGTGGAACAGCCCAAGCAGAACTCCGTTGCTAGGTTTTCAGGTTATGGTCTTCGTAGTGTTCGCATTCGAAATCGTCCACGCAATGGCATGGCATTATTGGTTGTTGTGGTCCTAGTGATGTTGATCTCGCTAGGCGCATATCGGTTTTCGTTTTACATGGAGAGCCAATATCGCTTGTCTCGATTGCACGAAGAACAGGTGCATGCGAGACTGGCTGCGATGAGCGCATTGGAGCTCGCGGCGGCGATTGTAGAGATGCCGCAATCGCAACGTGTGCTAATCGGAGGATTGCGAGAAAATGCAGCCGCTTTTCGCGATATTGGCGTGGACGATTCCATTTCCACGACCTTGTCTAGCAGAGATCCGGCAGTTTGGAGGTTTTGCTTGGTTTCGCCAGACAATGCCGAGGAGGTGAAGAGCAATTCAACTGCCTCCAATCCAAGTTTGGGAACGAAATCCCTTCCCATTCACTTCGGACTAGAAAACGAATCAGCCAAGCTTCATATCCCAACGTTGATCGCGTGGGATCGGATGAGACCTGGACATGCGCGCACTACTTTGCTTGGCTTGCCGGGTACTAGCGAATCTATGGTTGACAGTTGGCTGAGGGAGTTTGGAATTTCGGTACGTGTTGACAAAGGTGGAACGCAAAATCAACTTGCGTCGCTAGATGACTTGAGGCATGCTTGGTTTGGTGGCGATCTCAATCAAAATTATCGGTTCGATCCTATTGAAGTTCGATTGGCGACTCAATTGCTTAGTCAGAATCGCGCCGCGTCGAAGCAACCGATTGATTCATCGAATCTAGACGGCGCGCTCAAGCCGTTGCAGAGATACGTAACTTGGCATAGCGGACATCGCAACGTGACTCGAAATGGAGACACAAGAATCTATTTAAACGATCCCAATCTTCAGTCGCTGCACCAGAAACTCACTCTGGTTTGGTCAGCGGACTGGGCGAATTTCGTAATTGCGATGCGGCAATTTGGACCGAGCATCTCTCCAGCCCAATCGACCCCCTCGGCGGAAAACCAGAAAGCTTCGACGGCTACCATTTCGTCCGTTGAGGTGGTTCAAGAATGGACGCCTGATTTTGGAAAAGTACCAGTTTTCACCTTTCGAAGTCCGCTCGACTTGGCGGGCGCGAGCGTCGTGCTTCCTTCCCCGGTTACTTCGACTAGCTCAACAACTCAGTCATCTGCAACAAAGCGGACGCTTCGCAACCCATTTCCAAGTGACTTGTCATCGGTTCGTAACTATCTTGGAAGGGTGCTCGACGACGTAACGGTCGACGTGTCAACGGCATTAGAAGGTCGAATTGATGTCTCCGAAGCTCCAGTTGAGGTATTGGCTGGAGTGCCTGGACTAGAACTGGCGATTGCGCAACGGATTGTTCAGCAGCGATCCAAATCGTTAGACGCATCGTCGAAGACTCAGGAACTCGGAAATATCGCATGGCTGCTAGATATTGTCGATCTTTCCAAGTTAAAAGAACTCGAACCCTACCTTTGTAGCCGAAGCGATGTCTATTCGGTGCAGGCAATCGGCTATCGCGACAACCAAAGCGCCGTATATCGGACGACAGCAACGATCGACGCGACTGAATACCCAACACAAATATTAAATCAAAAAGTTTGGCATCCCTGGGACCGTGGTTTTCCAATTGAGCAACTGGCCGATTCAAAACTATGAAGCTATTGGAACGACTATCCAATCTACAGAATCATGCAAAACGCAACTCGGGAACGGGTCGCGTCGCGGTAGTACATTGGGACCGTGAGACGATTTACTTCCTTCTGGTTTCGCTCAAGTCCACTAAGATCGTTGAAGACGATATCGGGGCGATATCGCATGTCGATGCTGGCAATCCATTGTTAGCATTGGCGAATCATTTTCGGGAACACTCGATTTCTATCCAAAGGCTAGTCGTTCTTTTGTCTCGGCCCGAGCTGGATTTGCCAACGCTCAATTTGCCGCCGGCCGAAGAAAGCGAGCTTCCTGCCCTTATCGCAAGCGAAGTGGAGCAGCAGCTGGGAGAGACTGACGAGTCACCTATCGTAGACTTCCACGTTGTCGCCAATCCAAAAGTAGACAAGACTGTGGGTAGTCAAGTCTTGGTGTTTGCGCTGCCGGCCAAAGAACTGAGTTCTTTGCAGAAGCAGGTGACTGCTGCAGGTTTCAAGTTGGCG
>JANLUJ010001421.1:0-5171 GCA_031363425.1 Pirellula sp. | reverse complement strand
TCCTGAAATTGGCTGGTTAAACGTTGTACATCCAACGTTCATTGCACCTGCAGCCATCAAGCTCGCTAGTGAAAACGACTTTAGCAGGCGAGTCAAGACACGACTCCCACTGTTCTTCGATTTGACGAGCGTCATAGGATTCCGTTCCATAGACATTTTAGTAACCTCGTTCGCCGGTTGGCGTTGATACCTGATGAATGCAGTTTGTATACTTGCCAAGCAATGCCGAAGCACAACCCAGTGGCGTTAATTGAAATTTATTGATTGAAAAATTGTGGTGATTGGATGATTTCTACCGGCCCTTGTTCGACCGAAATCGGATAGCCAGTCGTCTCCCCGTTTGCCTCGATCGGAATGCCTTGTGTCGATACGACGGCTTGAGGCCTTCCTGTAGGAATTGCTGACTGGGCAATCGGATAGATTCCACTGCTGGTCGAATTCAGCATTCCGTGCTGAGCGTATTGCTGCTGTATCGAAGACGAAGTTTGGATTTGAGTCCAATTGCCGATACCTTCTTCCTCGGCAGCTCTGGCTCCGTGTGGATAGCCCGCATACCATGCAGCCACGCGTGCTTGACCTTCGCAAGATTGGTACTTCCAGCCCCAATACTCACGTGGAGGGAACGCAGGTGAGCAGCCAGTGCCGCCGTCTGCTATTTCCATGTAGCCCGCTTTGAAGCCCTGAGAGAATTCCTTCATGTATTTCTCATTGCAAAAATGATGCTTTCGGCAATGCCAAGCCCTTGAGGCGCCCGACTTGTTTCGTTGGCCCATCATCGTCTGATTCCAATAACCATTGTACTGCCAGCTATTGTTTAGTCCTGTGAATGCGGTGCAGCCGCTAAACGGAATGCAAGCCGAACTCGCCAACAACAGAATGGCTAATCGTTTTCTAAACAGTTGCGGCCAGCCTCGCGTTTGGCGAGACTTTGCCATTTCAATATGTTTGACCGACATTCCGATCCCCCCAAATGTAATCTTGATGACGGGAAGTTCTCTCATGCTAAACCACCGGATTGTCCGTTGGCTTCATGGAACGTACTCCCTCGTTTGGGTATCGGATCGACGTCGCTTCCGAATTTAATGAATGTCCGGACATTAGCATTATTGCTTGGTTTAGCTAGCGTTACGATTTTAACGAACCTGCGAGTTATGTCGGGTTTCCACAAAGGATCCTTCGAACTTAGGGCGTAATCGATTGAAAGTTTCGATATCGACTGGATTGCTATTACAATCGGGTTAGATATCTCCGACGCTTTTTGCGTTGTAGGATTGATGGCCTTCCAAAACCCACTTGTTTCAAAGCATTACATGTCAAGTCGCGCGGAAAAACGCCGTGAAAAGAAATCGAACTCAAAGTCTCCAAAGAAGCGCTGGCTCGCCATTGACGTTTCAGAGTGGTTGCTTCGATGCTCCGTCATTTTTCTCATCATCGCTTTGCCTTGGTATTTCGGAAGCGTTCAATGGGGATCGCAATACGTTCTGGCTTGGGTTGGAGCTTTTTTCTGTGTAGCTATCGCCGTGCATTGTGGGATTAGCGTTGCGAGCAAATCCGGTGATTTGCGTATTCCTTGGCTCACTTGGTTGTTTTTCGTTTTCGGATTTGTGGCTTACGTTCAATCGCTTTCCATGTTTTCTTGGCAAGGAAGTGATATCGCTCCCTCTTCCGTTCAGGTGCAACGATGGGCGCTGGGTTTATCGCAAGTTCCTCCATCGCTTCAAGGCAACCTGCTGGTGACTTCGAAAGCGGCTTCATCGAACGAATCCAATACCCAAATGGAAATACCGTGCGATCTAAAAAGCGTGCCGGAATCGGACCGCTTATTGGCATGGAGTATAGAACCATTGCACACACGGGGGGCCGTGGCGTCGTTGCTTTTGTGCGGACTATTGGTTTGGATCGGAAGTCTCGCTTTCTCAGATCCCAAGAAACAGCTCTGGTTGTTTGGCTCGCTAACGGCGATAGGGATAGTGATTGCTTGTGTTGGCATTCAAGGTGCTGTTTCTTATCGAGCGGAGAATTTTCTTGGCTTAAGAACGGGGTCATCGTTTGCTACTTTTGTTTCAAGAAATTCCGCTGGCGGATTCTACAACATATGCATTGCTGGATGCTTGGGATTGTTAGGCTGGACACTGTTGAATACCAAACGAACATCGAAGGACAATCGATATCGATTTCCAGACACCAACCTCTTTTCCAAGTTTCGGGGATTCGCCGAGGATTCGTTGGCGGACATAAACACAGCTCAAATAACAATGGTACTTTGTTTGATTAGTATCGTGGCCGCATTATTAATAAGTCTATGCCGTGGCGCAGCGGTCAGCGCTCTCGGTTCAATCATTGTTGCTTCCTTGATCGCAAACGCAAAAAACCGAAGTACCGGAAATTGGATAGTATCGGTGACGTTAGCGGCTGTATTGGTCGCCTGCATGGTTGTATTTCAAATCGACGATAGAGCCTATTCAAGGTTGGAGAGTCTATCCGAAATCGATCTTGAGAATGAATTGCGAGAGGGCAGGGTTTACATTTGGTCTATCGCTTGGAGAGCCATGTCGTTCTATGGATGGTTGGGAAGCGGTCTTGGAACATTTCATTTCGCATATTTGCCGTTTCAAGAACCTTCCTCTCAAGGCTGGTATTATCATGCAGAGAGTTTGTATGCGCAGTGCGGCGTTGAACTAGGCTATTTAGGAGTTTCGATACTACTAATAGCAATAGTCACACTTATTGCTGGGTTACAGCGGCCAGTTGCGAAAGAGAATTGGGGGGTGGCGTTTCCCTCTAAACTTGCAGGAACGTATCTAGTGGTTAGTCAATCGCTTCATTCGTGTGTGGATTTTGCAATTATCATCCCAGCTCTTTTTGTGCCAGCCAGTGTTCTAATAGGGTCTGTACAAGGTGCGCTCCAGAAGGCAGAAATCGCTCCCGTCAGAAAGAGGAGCCGGAACGACTCGGCGAATCCAATGCCCGAGATGGTTTCCAAAGAAACGCCTTGGCTTAGGAATGGACTCGTCGGAGGCTTGATCGCTTCATGTATCGGAGTGGCCTTTCTTTACTCGACAGAGTCACTTCACTCGCTCGCTATCGCGGAATCCATGGAGTCATGGGTTAAGCAGGAGGAAAAGAAACCGCAGGCAGATCAAACCAAAGACCGTGTACGCGCGATGGCCAAGATTTGGGCTAAAGACAATGCAAAGCTAACGAAGAATGCAACGGCCATGCTTACTTTCGCCGATTCCTTTATTTTCGACTACCGAATGAATCAAATGGAGGATGCCACGACCAATGAGTGGGTGGAAGAGTGGCAATTCACATCGCCAGTGGTTTTGCAACTGGTCCTCAATAAAGAAAAAGACGCAACCAAGAGGGAACAGATCATCGACTTGGTGGGTGGTCAGAACGCCCTTCGACTATTGGAAAAATCGGCCCACATGTACGCCATAGGGCAATCCAAGTCGCCTCTAGATTGGCGATTGCTTTGGGGGCGTTGTGTTGCAAATACGATCTGCACACGCGATGAAATTGCGAAATTAATGCCGGTTAACATGACCATTTCGAAGCACAATGCTCAGCAATTATTGGCGTCTGCTGTTCTCTTTCGCGATCAATTCAATCGGACTCAGTTTGAACGAATCTTGTCGCAAGCGATGAAGTCAAGTCCTGGGGTTGAGACGGCTCGTGATTCCGCAAAACTGTTGGCGGCTGAGAGCTCTGACAAAGATGTTCCCATCAAAATCTTTCCTCAGCGCTACGACGTACTCGCCTATATCGCGACTGAGAAAGATACGTTTACCAAAGAACATTTCCCTAAGACGCACGACCGACTGTGGGAACGAGCTCAAGAACTGATTTCGAAAGCGCGCCTAGCACCCTCGCAAAAGGAAGTCTGGCTAGCGAATTCTTGGGTTGCTCGCGAGGACAAGGGTGAAGAAATTGCTCACTTGTATGCGGCGATTCGATTGGAGCCAACCAATATTAAACTGCATTCCCGGCTCGCGAAACTGTTAATCGACACTGGGGATTTGAATCGTGCCAACGACGTATTGAGCCAGATTAAGCGGTTAGATCCAAACTGCGAGGATTATAAGGTCATCCAAGATCTGATTTCCAAAAAAAGTTGATCGCAGGCAACTTTCCTTGCTAGAATGCATCAAATAATCAGAAAGCACTCAATCCTTGAGAAGCATCAAAACCGTCAGAACGGGATTGATCTAAGCGATCCGATTAATCAATCCAGGTCGGACTTGTGTATCTTTACCCCCCACATTTGGTTAATTTCGCAAATGCAAGACCTGTTTAACTGGAATGACTGAGGCGGTCGCTTAAGATATAGCACCCGCATCATTCCCCTTTTTCTAATGAAGAAATATCGATGGACGCAATCAGAAATTCGTCAGAGAGTGCTGGAATCCCGACTCTCGCCCAGGGTAGTACGGCTAGCCCAGATCTAGTTAAAATCCTTTTGCGTTGGAAGTGGCTACCCATTCTGGGATCGGTGATTGGGGCTCTGCTGGGATATCTGTACTGGGTGCAGCTATCGCCTCAATTCAAAGCGACAGCTCAGGTGCAAGTGGTAGCACCTCCTAAGGAAATTCCGATTGCAAACTTAGATAGTCGAATGGACAACCGCTCCCGCGGTGATGAATTGGTCGTCGTGAAAAGTTCCTCGGTTTTACGTTACGCCGTTGAGCAAGGACAACTTACTCAAAAACGGAAACTTGCCGGTAAGTCCGCAGATGAAATCGTTGGAATGCTTCGCGATCCGAAAAACAGGATGTTGGACGTGCGACTTGGTTCGAAGGACCTCAACAGCGATATCGTCGACATTAGTGTGACGACCGATGATGCTGAACTCTCGGGCGAGATAGTTCAAGCGATCGTTAGCGGTTACGAAAACCACATAAACTCAAAGGTCAACGCGTACTCGAAGGAGGCGAGAGAGGTACTGACCAAGTTTAGCGACCAATATGAGAAAAGCAGGAAACAGGCTAGGGCAGAGCTCGACAAATTAAGGAACAATTCGGAACTGATTTGGAAAGATGGCAAGCCCCAGGATCCGGTTACCGACAAGATTACCAAATACAATGAAGTCATCTCTGAGATCGACGCCAAGATGAAGAACATCGAGGCAGTGTTGCAGCAGATCGACAAGGGGCGAGAAGCCGGCCGGC
>JANLUJ010001298.1:0-25039 GCA_031363425.1 Pirellula sp. | reverse complement strand
AGGTCGTGTTCGCCAAGCGCGAGCTTCCTAAGGAAGACATGGATATGACGCCGATGGTGGACGTTACCTTTCTTTTGCTAATCTTCTTTATGATCACTGCTTCGTTTTCAAGTGAAAAGGTTCTAGAAGAGCCGCCGCCTTTGTCAGACAAAGCCAGCACCAACGCAAGGGACGAACCTGAGAAAATCCTAGACACCGTCCGAGTTCAAGTCGATGAGTTCAATGCATACACCATTATTTTGCCAGGCGGCGAAGACCATCAGGCCAGCAGCAAGCAAGATCTATTGATTGCGCTTGGCAACGCCCACAGAGAATTGGTAACCGGAGCAAACGACGACTCGCTGAAGCTTGCAATCGAGGCTCATACTGAGTCCATTCATGCGGCAGTGGTCGCAGCCATAGATGCAGGGCGAGAAAAAGGTTTCAGTAGTATCCAAGTGACCGTGGTCGAGGAGTTTGATTAATCGATGGCAGCATCGCAATTTATAGCCCTGTTGGAAAGTCGGGGTCTGCTCGACCCGGAAATCATCGTTGAGCTCAATAGACAGGTCGAGCAATCAAAAGTTCGTGTCACGCCGGAAGCCATTGCAAAGCTGCTGGTCGAAAACGGGCAACTGACTCGTTTTCAAGCAACCAAGTTGGTTACCGAACTCAATGAATCGCTCGGCAGCGCCAAGGCTGACCCATCCGCTGCCTTGCGCGGCGGGCGTCCCATAGATACTGCACCCGCCACAGAGCATGATTCGGTCGATGACTTGCTGCCCGCGGACTTGGTGGAAGAAGCAGATTCAGTGGAATCCGTCGAGGTCATTGAGGACGAGGTCGAAATAGTACATGCCTCGACTAGCGAACCGAAGGTTCGAACGCGAAGGTTGGCCACAGACTTCGATGACATACCAAGACGAGTGGTGCGAGACACCATTGTCAAAAAGAAGAGCGCATGGGAATCCTTTCGTATCATAGGCTATGGATTTCTGGTGCTTTTGCTGATCATCATCTTTGTGCCATTGGTCAGTTGGTTTTTGAAAGGGTCCGCCGATGAAGCGTTTGCACAGGCCGAGACCGCTTATAAGTCTCAAGACTATGAACGGGCAAGCAAGAGCTTCACTGACTTTGCAAAGAATTTTTCAAATGACGAGCGAGTGAGCCAGTCACGCGTGTTTTCCGCCTTAGCACGCGTCCGCCAAGACGCCGAGAAATTAGCCGATCCTACGGTTGCGTTGAAATCGTGCCAAGACATACTCCCGACAATTACCAATGAAGCAGCGCTAGGGAAACTCAAGGGCGATGTCACGGATGTTCTGCTGCGAATTGCTGAAAAGTTTGTGATGAAAACGGAGAACACTCCTTCGATTGCTGATCGCAAGGCCTTGATCGAGAAGATGAATCAACAATTGGAACTCATTCGGGACTCACGGTATGTCGGTACTTTGGAACGGACCCAAAACGAACTGCGAATCAAGACCATTGAGGAAAACCAGAATCGATTGGTTCGTGACATTCAGCGTGGAGAGGAGTTGACTGCAACCATTGCCGAAATGACCAAGTCCGTAGAAGCAAAGAACGTTTTGTTGACCTATGAATTGCGGAGAAAGCTTTTGCGAAAGTACCCACAACTGGAGTCGGATTCCAAGATTGGTGAATTGCTTGGTCAGGCGACAAACCAGCAACAAGAACTGGTGGTCGCCGTCACAAAATTGCCGACAATTAGTACGGAGACGGAACCCGCCACGGGCGTGATGAGCGCGCTTTTGGTTAGTCGTAAAGCCACTGCCAACAATGGCCCAGGCTCAACTGTCTTCTTGCGGTGCAAAGGATCGGTTTGGGCAATGAACGCTGCATCCGGGCAAGTCGTTTGGAGGAAGCATATTGCGGGTGATTGGTCTGGAGAACCAACTCGGATTACTTCGGTTGCGGACAGCGACGTATTGGTTTCCATTCCCGAAAAAGGAATTCTTCGACGACTAGCTTCCGCCGATGGGGCACTCGTGTGGGAAGCCAAATTCTCTGGGCGAATCCTTGAGCCGTCTATTGATGGTGAAGATATTTTTGTAACGACTACTGCGGGAGACGTTTTTTGTTTGGACGCAACAACGGGTCAATCGCGATGGGGGAAAAAACTCCCACAACCTATCGATGTCGGCGTGGGTGGAGCGTTCGACAAGAAGAAGCGATATGTTTTAGGTAACCACTCCAACCTCTATGTCCTGTCGCGAACAAGTGGGAAATGTGAAGAAGTCGAATATATAGGACATGCTAACTCGTCCATCGCGGTTCCGCCCATCTGGATCCAAAACCAATTGATTCTGTTTGAAAATGAGGGGCCGGATTACTGTAGGATGCGGTTGTTTCAAACAAACGACGAGGGACTCGATATTCAAGCTAGTTCATCGTCGCTTCGGTTCCGCGGCCATGTGGTGATCCCACCGCAAGTAGATCGTCGACGATTGGCCGTCGTGACCAATTTGGGCGAAGTTGCGATTTTGGAAGTGGATGCGCTCAGTCCAAAAGACAAAGTTTTCAAACACGTCAATCTTGTTGAAAACGAAACGGTGCCAAAGTTGACTTGGCCATTGATGGTCGAAAACGATTTGCTGTTGGCCTCGACCAGGCTTGCGCTTTACCAAGTTCCTTCCACTTCGCAAAAACTAAATCAAAAATGGTTGAAGGATGAGGGAGACCAATTTACCTCAAAGCCGATCAAGATGGACGACTATGTTGTTCATTCTAGGGTGGTACGTGGCAATCTTGGCGTTCGAGTGACAGCCATTACGCTCAAGACAGGTGACGTTGCCTGGGAAACCGATATCGGAGTGCCTGTCTCTTCCATTTCGGCGGAAGGTAAAGGTTTTCTAGCTATCACGTCGCAAGCAGCGGCTTATTCCTTAGACGCCAAATCATTTTCCGATAAAACCGCCGTTGGGCCAATCGAAAATCTTGGTCGAAATCAACGTACCATGATGTTTATTTCTCCGCTCCAACTGAAGGATTCTCGGGTCGTAATTCTCAATCAAGCGCAGGGAAATCAAATGCTATTGGTCGATCCATCGCGCCGAACGGAAAAACCGACGAAGATGTTGCCCGTAGATTTGGGCGAAGCCTTTCCGAGCAGCGAACCAGTAGCAATCGGTAAGGGTAGCATCGTGGTCCCGCTCAGCAATGGCCAGATCGCTATGATCGATCCGGACAAGGGTAAGAAGATTGGTTCGCCATTCCAACCCTCAGTCCAGGCCGGTGAAAGACCGAAATGGTTGAACCCCGTGGTTCTCTCGGATAACCAAACGGTTATAGTCGCGGATCAACAACACTACATGTACAAATTATCGACGGGTATGCAACTGCGAAGTATTACTTCTCAAACGCTTGAAAAACCCCTCAAAGGAAGACTATCGATTATTAAAGATGTCATCGTTGGAGTGTCTGCCGGAGCGTCAGGGGACCAATTGGACTTCTACGAATCCGCTGAGCTCAAGCGAGTTACATCCGTTCCTGTCGAAGGCCGTTTTACTTGGGGGCCCTATACGTTGAACGGCGAATCGAATAGCTACCTGCTTGCGCTTAGCGATATTGATGGATTGGTTGCATGCGATGCGACAGGCAAGCTACTTTGGACCAAGTCCTTGGGGAAAATAGTTCTTGTCGGGACCCCGAGTTTAGTCGATTCGGACTGTTTGTTGGCATCAACTAGCGGCGAATTGATTCGTATTTCTGTTGCAAACGGCAATGTCGTGGCTCGTGTACAAGTTGGTGAACCGATTAGTGGGCCGCCGCTAGTACTATCCAAAGACTTGCTCATTCCGGGTGATGAAGGCATTGTCATAATGGTCCCAATCCCGATCGCTTCAGACGACCATTCAGGTGCAAGTCGATGACCAGACCTTGCAACCACGTAGCCAACGCTGCTAGCGTCGGCTCGGATGCTGGCAGCATCCGCCACGATAATAGACTTATCCTTCGAGCGTTGCTAAATCGGATTTACCTTTGCCTGCTCGCATTGACAAACTTTGGTGCCAGCGCGCAAGCTCAGCAAGACAAACTCTTGGACGAGATTGGCGTCGCTGGTTCCGTTCTGGATGAAGCCCCTTTCGACATCATCATCTTGAAAAAGGATGATCAAGGTAAAGTTAGAAGCGTCAAGGTAAATCCGATCGAGTTTCCTGGTCGCAAGGTCCCACAGTCCCCTAAAGATACAGACCGATTTCGCGTCACCTTTCCTCTGTTTCCGGATCGCACTTACGAGATCCTATGGCGAGACATCGAAAAGGTTATTCTCTTTGAAGAGTTGATTTTGCAGCAGGCCACAAGCCTGCTTGAGCAAAAGAAGTTTAGCGAAGCGTTCGAGCACCTGGACGTTTTGCTAAAGAACTACCCTCAAACCCAAGGGCTTGCCAAACTCCGCCGCGACTTTCTGTTTCGGAGCGCAACGGAAATGGTGGGGCAACGCCAATTGCCACATGCACTTGGAGTCCTTGAAGAGTATCAGCGAATGTTCCCTGACGATCGAAAGGATAGTATTCGCAATGCGATTTCCAATGTTTCGAGCAAACTGATTGAGTCCTATTTTTCCGCCAATGACCTTGCAACAGCTCGAGCCATGATCATTCGTTTGGAAAAAGACTACAAGGATCCGCTTCCAGTAGTCGCTACGTGGCGAGGGAAATTCCTCGAGTTGGCCAATGGCTTTCGCGAAAAGGCAATACGTGAACGGGACGCAGGTGATTATGGCAAAGCGAGGCAAGAAGCCTTGAGGATGCTCGCTATTGAACCCGACATCGAAGGGGGGAAGCAACTCCTCAACGAGCTGATCCTGGCCTATCCAATGGTACGCGTCGCTGTCTTTCAGATGTCGGATAGACCGGATACTGCGTCGTTGGCTGACTGGCCCTCGTACCGATATGGACAACTGGTCTCGAGCCCACTTTTTGAATTTCTGAACACTAGTCCTTCGGGTGGGAAATACCGATTTCGATTTGGTTCCTTCCAACACAGCGATGACCAAACTGAATTCGACTTGATGATTCAAAATCCTGGAAAAGACGGTGTGCCGGATAGCCTTGCTCTGTCTCAGGCGTTTCTCGATCGCGCAACGGTAGGTAATTCCAATTATGCTCCGGCGTGGGCATCGATCATCGACAGAATTTCTGTCTTTGGGCCAGAGCGATTGAAACTGAAATTACGTCGCCCACACGTTTTGCCGGAAGCATTCCTCCAATGGGAGCTAAAAAACAACAGCGATCAAGTCGCACGCTCAGTGTACCGACTGAAGTCGAGCGAACCCGGACTGAAACGATTTGAATGGGCTGACACCAAGTCGCCTGCGGATTACCAACCAAAAGAGATTCAAGAGATACTGTATTCCGATCCTCAGAAAGCGATGGCGGATTTGGTCAGGGGCGACATCGAAATGATCGACAGACTTTTCCCTGCTGATGCATTTCAACTCCGAAACGTTGCCGGCGTCATTACGGATCAATATGCACTACCTATGGTTCATATGCTCATACCCCGATCCAAAAATGCCTATATGGATGATAGAGAATTTCGACGAGCTTTGCTTTATGCTATCAATCGTGAGGGTATTTTGAATGGCGAAATCTTAGGCAGCACGAGTTCCGATATTAGCAAAGTAGTTAGCGGACCGTTTCCCTTTGGAGCTAACGAGTCCGATCCTATCGCGTACGCGTATAACAAGAGCATCGAAAACTTCCCCTACGATCCACAATTGGCCAAGGTTTTGATGATGCTCACCATTTCAAAACTCAAGAATCAGGCGGAGAAAAGACAAGAAGCTTTCGCCCCCATTCCGACTCTCAAGTTGGGAGTCCCTGACTATGAGTCTGCAAAGGTCGCTGGACAAGCGATCGTGCAAGCGTGGAAGTTGATCGATGTTCCCGCCGAACTTGTTGTGCTTCAAGCTACGCCTAGCCAGTACGAAAGATCCGATTTGGACTTCCTTTATGTTTCAGCGGCCGTTTGGGAACCAGCAACCGATGCTGAACGCCTATTTGGTATTGGCGGTCCCGCGCAATCCAACAACCAATACATTGTGTATGCCCTAGGGCAACTGAGCGTCGCCAGAAATTGGCGTGAAGTTCGGCAGGGTTGCCATGATTTACATGCGCTTGTCGCCGCCCACTTACCAATCTTGCCACTATGGCAGGTCAACGAAACCTTTGCTTATCGACGAGACTTACTAGGAATCGTCAAAAAGCCGACTGGATTGTATCAAGATGTCCAGAAGTGGAGGCTTCAAGCACGATGAGACAACAACTGTTGCTATCGATCCTTGCAATGTTAGTTACTTCGATTGGAAGTCTCTCGGCACAGGAGATTTGGGAATATTCACCCTATAAAGTAAAAGTTTGGCTGAGCGTCTCCCCAACGTTGTCCCTTAGCGAAGAGTCAGAAAGTGAAATCCACCGGCAGATTGCCGAGTACGCAGAGATCCATTTTGGTCCGACGTGGTCCATTCAAGTTGAAACTACACCGGACGCTTTGTTCGGGTCGGTTCTCTATCGTTTGGATGAGCTAACTGTCGAACAATTGCTTGCGCGCGAACTGCTTTTGGTTGTTGGTAAATCAGAACAAGCGAAAGAGGCATTCCTCAAAATGAACCCGCCACCGCTCAAGCGGGAGGTGGATTCCAAAGTGCCAACCAAGAAAATGAGCAAAGCGGATATGGAAATCCAAGCGGACCTTGAGGCTCGGTCCGCAAGCTTGCAAAGTGTAAGGACTATAGAATCAGCGATTGGACGCTTAAAGCACGTCGCTATGCAGCCCTTGCTGTATTCGGCATTGCAACGCGACATCTTGCCATTCCTGGAGAAAAAGCAATGGGCCGATTTCAAAGAGATCGTCCAGCCATTCCTTGGAAGCAGCGACGACTTGCAAAAGAAGTTGGCTTCCGGAGAAGTCACAGCCGCTCTAATTCAACGAATGGATCTAGAGAAATTCAAAAAGGTCTCGAGACAAATTCCCTCCCGATTGCCTTGGCAACCAGAAGCGTTGCTCCGAGACAACGACAAAGTTTTCCTTGTGTCCGTTGACAAGGTCGGCGAAGCCATTCGCATCCAAGTCAAAGAACTCGACTCATTTGTTCGACGGATGAGCGAAATTGCATCGACCGAAGTGATCTATAAACACCAAGTCCCACGCGCTATCGCTGAACTCGCGAAAGAAGCTTTCTCGCCCATTGTGCGCATCGAAGAAACCGATTTCAAAACTGCGGTGTTGCGAGTGAAGGCAGCGGGCTTACTGACAAGCGAGGACCACCCGATTCGCGTGCTCCCAGGCGATGTGTTACTGCCGATCGTTCGTCGAGATGATTCCAACGGCAATCCAACAGTATTGCAGGCGATCCCGTTTACCTTCGTTGCAGTAACGGAAAGAATTGACAACGTATCAAGACTCTACGGTGCAATTTTTACGGCTAGTCGCGGGTCGCTTTCCTCTGCCAAGAACCGGCGAACACAGCGAGTTGGTCTCAAGATCAATCCTCGCCATCCCGACACCAGTCTCAAGCTGGGCGTTCAACGCACACCGGGTAGCGCTATCGTCGGCGCTGAGATCTACCGGCGAACTCCAGGCAGTGACGACTTGCAAATGGTAGGAAGAACCGACTGGCGGGGAATACTGCCTGTTGGAATCCATGAACTGCCTACCATTCAATACGATCCACCTGGGGAAAGCAAAGTTGCAGCCATTGCCAACGCGCGCAAAATAGGCAATGGCACCGTGGATCCTCCTCCATACAAACTGAGCGATCCCTCCGCGACCGTTTTGTCGAACAACACCTCCAATCTAGAATCGCTGGCAAAAGTCAAGGAGGCAGGCAAGCAATTGAATAATCGGGTCGCTGAATCAGGCAAAGAGGATTCGACATCGGATGGTCTCGAGCCAAGTAACTCAATGCCTGCAAAGAAGCCAAAAGGTTTCATAAATATCAACGTCCCGTTGTACCTATACTATGTCAAGAACGGCGAAACACTTTTGGCTCGATTGCCGATCGTAAACGGAGTCAGGTCGATCGAACAAGCCGACCTACCTGACGATCGACGTCGATTGGAAACCGAAGCTTTCCTAAAAGGCTTGCAAGGTGAAATCCTTGACGTCGTTATCCGCCGAAAGGTCTTGGAATCCCGTATCAAGCAAGAGATTCGAAATAAGGATCTTGTGAAGGCAGAGAAATTGCTCGACGAACTAAAGCGAGTAAAATCGTTTGAAGGGATGTCTGAGCAAGTGGAGGGTATACAACGACGGGCTCTTTCCATTGAGCGTGGCTCGATACTGACTGGAGTGACTAAGAAAATCAACTCCATGCTAGATACGACTCGACAACTGATGCAGAAGTACCTTCAGGATACGCTGGTGCGGACTCTAGACAACGAAATCAATAGCTTAAAATGACAAAAACAGTATTGGACATCGGCAATTGCAATCCAGACCATAACGCGATTCAAAGAATGCTCGCAGGTCACTACGATGTCGTTGTTCTGAGGTCGCATCAACTGAGCGACGCGCTAACAGTGCTTAGCCAATCCAAAGTGGACCTAATACTTATCAACCGGAAACTGGATATCGACTATAGTGACGGAATCGATATTTTGCGGCACTTAAAGCAACACGAAGCCTACAAATCGATTCCTGCTATGATTATTACTAATTATCCTGAGCAGCAACTTGCCGCAGTAGCTGAGGGTGCAGAATACGGTTTTGGAAAGTTACAGTACTCTGAACCAGCGACCCACGAACGCTTGACGCGCTTCCTCGAAAAAAAGACTGCCTAGCAACTTACTTCGCGTGGCAAAGGAAAATGATGAACAAAAAGGACACAGACGAAATCGAAAAGGTGCGAGAGATCTTGCGAACGGCAGGCTTGAGGAGCACGCCTGCACGCATCGCTGTGCTGATCGCGCTTCGCAAGGGGAGTAAGCCGCAGACGCACGCAGAGTTGTCCGATAAACTCGTTCCCATCGGATTCGACAAGGCCACCGTATTCAGAAACCTAAGCGATCTTACGGATGCAGAATTGGTCAGCCGAACCGAGTTGGGTGACCACGTATGGAGATTTGAGATACGCGATCCATCCCACGACCGTAGCAGCCATCCCCACTTTGTTTGCGTGGAATGCGGAACGGTTTCCTGCATGGACGGAATCGGTCTGCCAGATGACAAAATGAAGAAGTCACTTAATATTTCTCGAATTAGTGAGATCTTGGTCAAGGGCCACTGCATGACATGTGAACCGACTACGCGAGCATAGGCACTTTGAATTGGATGCCTATGGCAAGCATCGTAAAGATGGCATGGGAGCATTCACCTAAAAAGACTCAAGGGTATGATGGACAATAACGTTGGTTTGCAGAGCTCCCTACCTAGCACTTTTCTTCGCCAACACCGAACTGCATTCACTTGGTGGGTTGCGATAATTGGATTGTTTTTGGCCGTTCTCTTACCCGGAATGCGAAGATCAGCGCCGGAAGCGGCTCGACGAATGAAATGCTCGGTCAACCTCAAGCAGATCGGGCTCGCGCTGCAAAACTACGAGAAAACATACAAGACGTTTCCGCCTGCATACACCTTAGCAGCAGATGGCACACGCATGCATAGTTGGCGAACGTTGATACTGCCGTTTTTGGAAAAAGCGGATTTGTATTCGAAAGTGGACTTGTCGAAGCCATGGGACGATCCGGCCAATGAGGCAGTCTGCCGCGAATCATTGCCGGTGTACCGATGTCCGTCGAGCAAAACGCAGCGAGCCCAAACGACTTACATGGTCGTGGTAAGTGCGAACAGCTGCCTTCAACCAGGCAAAGGCAGGATGCTCGCTGACTGTGTTGATCCACTATCTGATACGGTATTAGTTTACGAAGCCGAGCCAGCCCAGTCAGTACATTGGATGAGTCCGCAGGATGCTGACGAAGCCATGTTTCTTTCGTCCAATGAAAATTCCAAGACCGCACACACGGGAGGCCGTACCGCCTGCTTCGCTGACGGCAGCATTCGATTTCTTTCGTCACAAGTGTCTCCAAAAATCCTCCGTGGGTTCATCACAATCGATGGTGGGGAAAATAATGGGACGGCTGACTATTGAAGTTTTCGAATCGCAGCTAAGCGCGAAGCGTGGATAGTCGCAGATTAATCCTGACGCTAGCAGCGTCAGCAACGTGGAGGACGCTGCCAGCGTCCTTTCCGATCGAAATACTCGTAGAACTCTAGACTGCAAAGTGGCACGATCCAGGCGACCCAGGCAGCAAGCGGATATGTCCAGATTGCGTCTGCACCAAATACAGTGGCAGCTCCTGAAATGAGGCGCAACACCACCGCCGAGCACAGCATCACAAAACAACGGGTCATCCAGTAACGATGCTTTGGGAAATTCCCTTGTACTGCTCGCCTCCAACCCATCGCTACACAATACCCCGTCGCAAGAGCGAGACAAGCGAAACCCGTTCCGGCCGCAAGGCCGGTGTAAGCATATGCAGACATCCACAAACTGCTTGGAACCACCAATAGAAGTATTCCAAAGACATGCATCTTTCCCACGATTCTATGTGTTGCTGGAAACTTCCGACGAATGCGTTCGCTCATCAACACCAAGCCACTAACGAGCGCAAATGGCGTCGTCAATATGTGAGTGTAAAACGCGATACGATAAGCGCCAGCAAAATACTCCTTTCGTTCCAGCAAAAAGTCCGATTCGAAATTGGGTGGAAAGTAGTCTGGGTAATTGGAAAGGATACTAAAAAGTACCTTTACGATGAGCAACACCGTTACCCACTTGAGTACCACCGTAGACCATGTGATTCCATCCTTTCGGCTCATCTTGCCACTACTGATCTCAAGCCGATCACCTCTTGTAAGTTCCTTTCAACCACTTCGCGCGTTAACAATACAATGCGGCAACTAGCGATACACGTTGTCGAACTAGTCTCGAGCGTTCGACGCGGTCTCCCAAAGTCACTCTCGGCAAGAGTGACCTACGGTAGGTCGCACCTGCCGAGTGCGACTGAGAATCACCAAACTTGGCTTCTCCAATGGTAACACATTTCCCGCCGCTCACCTTACAATGATCGGGGTCCGCCGGGCCGCAACGGGCTTGATCACAAGTATCGAAGTTGGACATAGAATTTGAAAGTACGTTATGCTTTATTTGGCGAAAATTGTCATCGCAGTGGTTGTCTTTACTTTGGTCGCAGAGCTCTCGAAGAACTCACCGAAGTGGGGAGGGCTGATCAGCGCTATCCCTTGGATCACTTTGTTGGTGATCGTAACACGGCACCAAATAGACCGTTCTACTTCGGTTGAGTTGATCGATTATTTGATGGCAACTTTTTGGTTCATCTTGCCGACACTCTTGTTCATTGCGTTGATGGCAGGCATGCTCCATCGTGGAACGAGTTTCTACATTGCGTTGACGGTCTCGATCGCTGTCGCAGCTATTGCAAATGGACTCGTAGGGTATGGTCTCGCCGCTGCTGCCAAGTAAGAAATACTGACTCCCATGCAAAGGCCAACCGAAGAACAAAGACTTGCTGTCCGCCAACGACCTAGCGGTGCTGCGTTGATGTACCAGAGCTGGACGGACTTGCTTTTCTTGCATTGGCGTATGGATTCTGTGAGTATTCAAAACCTGCTACCTACTGGCTTGTTTGTCGATTGCTTTCAAGGGGACGCCTATGTTGGCATAGTTCCGTTTTTCATGAAGAACATTCGATTTCGCGGGACTCCCGCGGTGCCATGGATCTCGAATTTCATGGAGCTCAATTTGAGAACCTATGTGCATGATGATGCAGGCAGGCCCGGGGTCTGGTTCTTGTCGCTCGATTGCAATCAACCCTTGGCCGTGTGGGCAGCCCGAACGCTTTTTCATTTGCCCTATCAACATGCGTCCATGCGTTCTACGAATCAGAATGGTTCGTCAATCGATTATCGTTCGCAGCGGTTATCTAAAGGCAAGAGCAATGAGGTGAGCCATTTCAATTACTCGTATGCGAGCGAGCCCTCATATGCGCAACCGGGGACGCTCGACTTCTTTTTAGCAGAGCGTTACTTGCTGTTTTCAGTGAATCGTCGGCAGCAGATTTCCAGCGGTCAGGTACACCACACTCCCTATCCACTATGCAAAGTGGAGGTGCCAATGGCCGAAACAGATCTATTCGAACTAAATGGACTTCCAAAGATACAACGTCCGTTTGAGCATGCGATCGGTTCGCGAGGCGTTGACGTCGAGGTGTTTTCACTTGTGAAAACGCAAAATGGACCGCAAAACTTCTAGAGTTCAGCGGTCCATTTTCAGCGATGCATTATACGAAATCTGTAGCTCGACACTCGGAGTGCCGCGAAACAGCTAGCTAGCAGTTCCGAGTTGATTTGCAACGTTGGTAAAGGTGCTGCTTGCATTCTTGCCGATGCTAGTCACAGCTGTTAAGCAAACGACGATAATGAGCGACAGCATGACCGCGTATTCAACAGCGGTTGGTCCATCTTCACTCTTCAAAAAGCGCTTCAATTTCATGGCGAAATTCTTCATGGGGTTACCCTCCAACAGGTATATCGGCAGTCTGCCGAACGAGATGAACAAAATAAACTCCCACGAAATCCATCTAATTTCATCGCCATGATTTCAGATAACTCCGGGGCACTCTTGCTGCGTCACCAGCAGGCATTCCTTTCGCAGGTCCGCCAATAAAAGTTAGGTTACAAGTAGAGCCAGTCAAACTTTGCGGAAGGAAATGCTACGTAATAGCCGGACAATTAACCCAGTCTCTGCTGATAGATGAGACTTTACGTGACGAAGATTCCGGTTGCGCGGATTAATCAAACAACTGAGCCCATAAACTCATTTATCGAACGCACAGACATGTCCTGCTGAATTGTTCTAATGCACGAGTCCGTGAGCAAAACGCTGGAGTCTTATTTAAGTGAGTATCTGTTGAATAACGTTACCATAGTCCATTTCCAAACGTTTCCGCCCAGGGATCTCCATGAGCCTCGGATCTAAACCGAGCAAATGGTAAATGGTTGCATGCAAATCGGTGACATAATGCGGATGTTCGATGGCGTGAAATCCCAACTCGTCGGTTGCTCCATGGATGCCTGGTCGAATTCCAGCGCCTGCTAGCCAAATTGAGAAACCGTGTGGATGATGATCGCGGCCCGTTGCAGACTTGTTGAACATGCCAAACTCCACCCCAGGAGTCCTGCCAAATTCGGTCGTAAAGACAACGATCGTGTCCTCCATTAGGCCGCGGCGCTTCAAATCCTTCAACAGACCGGCCACCGGCTGATCAATTCGCTCGCACGATCGCGAGTGATTTTTTTGTAAATCGCTATGCGAATCCCACTCACCGTAGTCGCTAAGATAGACCAGCGTATATCGGACTCCACGTTCAGCCAGTCGACGTGCTGCTAGACATCGTTGGCCGTAAACGGCCGTGGTTGGATTATCGATACCATACAGCTTGTGAGTCTCTTGCGTTTCGCCAGTCAGGTCAAGCGCTTCGGGCACCGACTGCTGCATTCGAAAAGCCAATTCATACGAATGGATCCGAGCTTGCAACTGCTCATCCAATGGAAAATCGTCTGCAGCTAACCGGTTTAGTTGCTGCAAAAACTCAAACTCGCCTCGCTGTTCGATCTCGCTGATGTCGGATGCACGCCGACCAAACGCTAGCGGATTGCCTGGATCGAGGTGAAGTTGCACGCCGCCATAGGTTGGACCAAGATAGTGCGCATCGAAGTTTTCCTTGACACGAGGATCCTTGAACTCTCCTAGAAAGACAAACTGCGGCATGTTCTCGTTCAAGGTGCCTAGTCCATAGTTGATCCAAGACCCGATTACCGGTTCGGGTGAATCCAATTTGTGACGCCCAGTATGCATCTGAAACTCAGCGGCGTGATCGTTGTCCGTAGTCCACATCGAGCGAACCACCGCCAAGTCGTCGGCACATCCGGCTAAGTGCGGTAGCCAATCGCTAACTTCAAGCCCCATTTCGCCATGCCTTTTAAAGCCAACCTGCAACGGAAAGATCTTCGAATGCAATTCCCGCTCAATCCCCACCACCGACCGAGAGCGTTCAAGATACATCGATTGCTTTTGAGGATTTGGAAGACTCGTTTCGTCGTAGGTCTTCCCACTCATCCGGTTTAACAATGGCTTCGGATCGAATGTCTCCATGTGACTGACGCCACCCGACAAGAAGATCCAAATCACGTTCTTGGCGCGAGGGGCAAAATGCGCCTTGCCGTCGCAACGTCCGTCTTGGTGCAGCAATGAATGAAGAGCCACACCGCCGAAGCCCATGCCGAGGTTATTTAGGAATGTCCTTCGCGATCGACCGCAGAACGAGTATTTTGCAGTTGTCATCGCGTTTCCCTACTCGTCCATGTTGAAGAACAGCAGGTGGATACTGGTTGTTGCGGAACACCGCGAACTGTCCAGTTTGGGTCTGTTTTTAGCCGCAATTCGTCTTTTGACATGAATTTACCGTATCGTCACAAAATCGTTATGATTCATTAGAGCATGTATCAAGTTTTCTCGCGCTCTTTCAGCTGGTTCGAATTCGGTTGAAGCCCCGCTGAATCCACGCAATCGGCTTGTCTGATCGTCGAGAAACTTTTGCGATGCCATTAGCTCTTGTTCTCGAGGCTCCCGATTGAGCACTTGCAAGAATGCAGTGTGTATAAAGCGACCATGCATGTCGAGCAAGTTTGCTTCCGGTTTCTCTGAACCAATCAATTCCCACAACCGATTCTCCAAGCGACGGCTCAATGACTTTGTCAATTCGCTGTTAATTAGGGCTAATGCTTGTTGAGGTTGGACCGACGATGTACGAGCGTAACAGTCGCAAGCGCTGGCGGCATCGAACAGCTCCAAGAACTCCATTTTTTCCTCGCCATGATGAGCAAAATAGAGGCTGCGACGTCGCGAGGTCATCCCCTGTTTATGATCGATCTCGTGTCCGCCCTTCGTCAAGTCGAGCTCTCCGGACAAGGCAAGCAGGCTATCGCGAACGACCTCTGCCTGCATGCGCGATGTTGGGAACCTCCAGTAGGTCTTGTTATCTGGATCGATTGCCGATGCAATTGTCGAATGGCTGTTACTTAGTTGAAGCGACCGCGGCATTGTGCTCGCCATCCGAAACGACTGGCTTGTAACGATCAATCGATGAATGTGCTTCATCGACCAACCCGAATCCATCAATTCGCATGCCAACCAATCCAGCAACTTGGGATGCGTCGGGCGACTACCATTGCGCCCGAAATCCTGCGGTGAATCTACGAGCGCCTGTCCAAAGTGTCGCAACCAAATGTGATTGACGGCAACGCGTGCCGTTAACGGATTGTCCAGACTGGCGATCAAATTTGCGAGCGCGGCGCGACGCCCAGAGGAAACCTGCGGGTACTTGGGGGACAAGGGAGTGTACTCACCTAATTCCTTTGATAGCGATGCGTTAGCCAATTGAAGTGAGGCTGATGCCGTAGTCTGTTGTTTCTTTGCGGCTTGCAAACTTTTGTTTGCCGCATCGATCGCAACTTGTTCTCCAAGCTTCGTCGCTTCAGCCAGCTTCACTACTGCAGCCACGATTGCATACTCCGCAGATACCAAGAGTGACTGAGCCGACGCTACAGCTGCCATCCGCTCGGCCTGGCAGGCTGCATGAATCATTGCCTTGATAGCAGGTTCATTCTGACGATCCTCCGAAAGAATCCCAGTTGAGTAGCGAGCCGTATCGGCCTCGATGCGCTGTGCAAGGCTGACTAGCTCCAGTTGAGCGGCACGTATTCTCGCTTCTCGAATGCCGGCCGCGGATTGTTCCAACCCATGACCAGAATCGGCGAGTTCATTCTCCGCTGTTGCAAGTGCATTTCTTCGTTTGGCAAGTTCCTCGTCTTTCACGAAAACTTTCATGCCAGGGTAAGCCACCTCGATGGGCAGTTGGATTTGAGCAGGTTGCAATGGAACGCGCCCGAGCACAGAGGGAATGCCGGGACTAACAGGCGGTTTTCCCTCGATCCGCAATCGCGCATCCCCTTTCGAAAACATGTAAGTCTCTGCAGATAGATTCTCATCAAACACACTGACCATGCCGCTACTAATCGGACCGTACGATAGTGCGTACACATACTTTACAAATGGTCCTGGATCGGTTTCCCCTCGGATGCGATCGTGACGAAGCTCCAGAGGTTCAAAGAAAGCCCGAAAGCGAAAGTATTCTTCTTGAGCAATCGGATCGAATTTGTGATCGTGGCATTGGGCACAATTCAACGTCAATCCTAGAAATGCTTTGCCAGTATGCTCGACCAAGTCTTTTTTCCAGGTCTCGTAGTTCCATTTAAACCAGCTTCGCACCAAGAATCCAGTAGCTACGATGTTTTGATTGTCCCCCGGCATCAACTCATCGGCCGCTAACATCTCGACAATCATTTGATCGTATGGTTTATTTTCGTTAACTGAACGTACAATCCAGTCTCTCCAACGCCACACCATTGGATAGCTGTTCATGACATCTGGTACTGCGCGGCGACCATACCAATCGCTGTAGCGCCAAACATCCATCCAATGCCGAGCCCAGCGCTCGCCGTGCTCAGGTGATTCTAGCAACGCGTCTACGACCTTTTCAATTGCCATATCCGATTCGTCGCGAATAAATTCCTGCAATTCGTCTGCGCTTGGCGGGATACCAACTAAGTCGAGGTAAAGTCGTCTAAGCATTGTCCCACGGTCCGCCGGCGGCATCGGCTTAACGCCATCTGCCTCACGTTGTTCGGCTAGAAAAGCATCGATCGGATTAAATCCGTTTTCATACGAATGCGATGAATCGAGAAGTGATGGGACCTCGGGCCGTACCGGAGGCTGAAATGACCAGTGTCGGCGAGAGTCTTCATCAGGCTGCTCATCCTCAGGAGAGGGCGCTCCTTGACGAATCCAGGTTCTCAGCAAGTCGATTTGTGTCGCTGAAAGTGGTGACCCTTCTGGTGGCATCCGCTTCGATTCTTCAGCCGCAGCAACGCGTTCCAGCAAGTGTGAAAGAGTGCTGTCTCCACTTCGAATCACTGCACCGTTATCAAGTCGCAAGTCGGCTTCTTGTTTCAAATCACCGTGACATGCATAGCAGCGAGCTCTTAGTATTGGCTTGATATCTCGCACATAGTCGACAGTCACTTCCTGAGCCATCTCTGGCGCGGCAATTCCAATGACCAGCATGAATGAAAGCCATAAGACCGTCCTTCTATAAGTCATTGAAAAGTTCCTGGAATTTAACGGAGCCTGAGGAGCTAGGCGTCACCGGTCAAACAGTGGGATTCGAAAATACCGCAGGCTTGTCCGGCTGGATTGTTCTGCTTCCAGGCTAAATAAAGCAAGCTACCCCTAGTATCGCCCATCATCGACGCATATTCGAGGCCATTGGCAATTTATTGCTTGCGATTCTATCCAGATCTACCATTTCCGCGCTGCCTTCTGCGGCTTTGACTAGTTCGCAGATCAATTCAATCGTTCTGAATTCAGGATCAACCACCCCCAAGCATGAGGGATGGGCCAAAAAATCGAATACCGCTCTGTGTTCGATCGACCAACCGATGCAGCGACGTACGGCCTCGAGAAACCACTCCAGCTTCCACTGTCCTGTTCGGAAAGCTCCTATGTCGCTGATGGGGCTCATAGGGATCTCGATTAGACCAGTCGGGTATACGAACGGTTGAGAAGCCATCATAGCTTGGACGATACTCTCATAGACGGCCTCCGTAGGTTTTTGTTTTGGCTCGGTATTGGCGTGAGCTGGATATAGGCTGCTTACCCATTTGAACCCTAAATCGAGAAGCATCAGCTGTAAGTCTTCGCGTCCGCTGAGACCATTGTTGAAACCGCCCGGCGTACGGAAGCCGCGATTTGCAATCGACGCTCGTTGCTCAAGGGCTAATGTGGTGATGCGGATGTTTTCTTGAATGACGGAAGCTGGAGTCCGACCCTCGATCAGCCACGGCGCACGTTGAAAACGAAACTGCAGTTCTTCATTTGTTCGTGCGAGAACGTTCACATGATCGTACGTGTGGTTGCCGATCGGATGCCCCGTTTTTGACAAATGTTGTAACCATTCAATATCAAGCTGTTCGAGCACTCGGCCCACACAAAAGTAATGGATGCAACCGCCTCGCGATCTGACCCGTTCTCCAGCTTCGACCGCGTACTTTTTCGACGCGTCGTCGAGATTCCCTTTCTCGTAGTCCCAGTGCATATCCTCGCGACGAGGAAAATTGCGACTCATCTCGAGATCCAACGTTATTGCAATTTGGGCTTTCCCATTCGCAATCGCGTCCGGTACGCCAGCACACACAAACGAATCTAGTCCTCGGATTCCGAGTCCACCAAACAACGCTGCTACAGATCGCAAGCATTTGCGGCGACCAATCAAGTCTTCGGACGCAAACATCACTTGGGTCCCCGGTCTAGTTCAACCCAAGAGACTTGAGTGATCAGTTGATTCAGCGCTGCAAAGGAAATTGCTGCATTGACCGCAAAACGCGGCGACGAATTGGAAGGGAAGGTTGCGAGAGACGCATCCGCAACCAAAAATACGTTGAAGTCCTTCGACAAGTTTTCGTAACCAGCTGTCGTATGGCAATAGCACATATCTGTAGCGTAGCCAGTGAGCAGCACGTGACGCACTCCATTGGATTTTAGAAAGTCACGCAATGGGACATATCCGTCGCTGTCAAAGATCACGATGTCGTGCGGATCGACGCTGACTGAGGTGCTCACTGGAATTGGCAGTTTCCAGAATCCCGCTCCGTTGTAGCGATCACCCGCGTCGAGCCCTGGAAACAGACGAAAGTAATCGACCACTGGCGTATTCTTGTTTAACGATAGACTTTCCGAAAGTGGCTTGCCTGAGTAATCGTAGGCAGCCAGTGTTTTTCGCAACTCCTTTTCACCCGCAACGTGTTCTTCTTCCGTTGGGGTGTAACCCATCGAGCGATAAACTTTTGTCCGCACAGCGTCCGCTGTGCCAGGCAGACTATACATGACGAACGCTGCCTTGGGTCGAAGTTTTTTTAGAAACGGGTCGATCACCTTTTTCGTATGTCCCGCTGCGATTGCATTCTTTTTCGGAGTACAAAAGTCCGCAACGCCATTCGGTTCGGGGCTCTTCCAGCCCCATTCATCGTCGATGGCCCACGGGTGAACCATGATAACGGCTGTTTCGTTCAATCGAAGATGATTGGGGATCTCAATGATGCCTCGTGCATTGTAAGAAAAACGCCATGCTCTTACATGTAGATCTGCACCTTCATCATCGACAATTGCGGGGGCTTCAAAGCGGGCTTCTTCCTGAATCGGTTCAAAGTACTCCGGATAATCGGCGAGAATAGGTAGCGGGTTCACAATCGGTTTTAGCTGGTTTTGGTAGATGCGAGTTGGAGACTCCTCAGCCAAGGAGAACATTGCACTGCCGCATACAAGAAAAAAAGCTATCGGTCGCATTGAGTTACCCTTTGTTTGGCGGTCTATTTTTTCCATTGCAAGTATGCGAACAAGTCTCGCAATTCTTGCGGTCTCAATTGAAGGTAGAGGTTTTCTGGCATTAACGATACGGTCGAATCGTGCAGTTCCTCAATTTCCGAAATGGCAACAACGATCTTCTCGCCCTTCGAATCTACCAGCGTAATGGTAGATTCGTTCCGATCGATCGCCAATCCAGTTAGAATTCGGCCGCTCGTCGTCTGGATCACAACACAAACATATTCTTTGCGAATGACATTGCTGGGATCGACTAAGCTAAGAAGCAAAAAATCTCGATCTTGCCGATTGGCTGATGTAAGGTCCGGTCCAACTTTGGTTCCCTCATCGAAGAGTTGATGGCAAGCTGCACAATGCTTCTTGTAGAGTTCATGGCCAGTGTGCTTGTTTCCCTCAGCTGCTCGCAAATCATTGTTGAGGCGGCGTACCTCTGCGAGTTTCTCTTCGCGAGTTTTGCTGTGTACCATTCCCCAGTGTTTCGAAACGATTGAATCTAGTCGCGAGTTTCCGAGCAACACGACACGACGCACCTGCTCAATCGATGTAGATGAGGCCGCTACGTCCCCTCGATCAATGGCCAACAGCCAAGCTTCCGCTGAGGACAGGCGACCCAGAAGCACGTCCCTTATTTGCGAATTTAGTGACTCCGAGGTTGAGCTCTGATGGTAACCAATTAAGCTTTCCGTTACGTGTGGTTCGTCGAAACGGGCTAACACTTGCAATGCTGCGGCTCGTACCGACTCCGCTTCATTGGAGGAAAGCAAGGCCAAGGACGGCGCCAGAAGATTAGGATCGCCAATTTGGCTAAGCATCCCAAGCAACTCGACACGTCTCACAATTTCTGACATCGGATCGAAGGCCTCTCGCACTGCGGCTGCGATGGGTTCGGAATGCCGTAGCGCAATGCACAATTGCATTAGCGTTTGATTGCGTGGCGTTAAACTCCATTCGGTCAGCAGACTTTTTGAAAACGCATGCTGACGTGCCTGCTCATTCCAGGCATCCAATTGCGTATCGCGAGGTTGCGCCTGCCAACCAAGCAGCACATGTGACCATAACATGGTTCGAGCTGATTCATCCGGAGCCGCGTTTAGTAGCCGGACTACGGAGTCAAGTCCATCCCTAGAACGCTCAGCCGCATAGCGACGAATCAATCTTGTGATCAGGAATTCTCGGCCCAGTTTTGACTGCCATAACGTCGGACGCAGAAATCTCTTCAGTACCTCTTCGCGTCCAGCCAGGCTATGCTTCTCAACCGCCCACCACCATAACAGAGGCAAATACGGATCGTCGTTGTCAATGTCGCGATTGATGTTTGCGTTGATGATCGGCATCGCCTGGTGAGCCGGAAACCGAGCCGAGCTGCAAGCCAACTGCTGCCTGACGCTAACATCGGATTCATGCTCTGCAAATAGATCCATTCGATGCGCCAGATCCTCGGATAGCTTCCCTGCATCGCCCAGAAGTCGAATGGTCCAATTTCGAACTGACGGATGCTTGCTTTCGAGCAATCGCACCGCAATCGACTCTTCGAAAACGCCCAATGCGTTTAACGACCACAACGCTTCGAGGGCAGTCTTCTCGTCATCGTGGACGATCTTTTTTTGAAACAACTCAAGGACAGCCTTTCCTCGGATGGCGATGGTTGGATCTTGTACGCGGTAGCGACGTGCAAGTTCTAAGCGAGCTCGACGGACATGCCATTGGCTACGATGTTGATGCAATTCGAGCAACTCAGTATCGCTTAACGTCACAAAGTCGATGGGCTCTGCGGTTGGAGTTCCTGTGGCCGCGACACGATAGATGCGACCATTGGAACGATCCCAATCGGCATCTGGATCTGGGTGAGCGGTCCTGGCATCATTCCAGTCTGCCACATAGACGGCATCATCCGGCCCCATGGTCAAGTCTGTGGGAGCAAACCAAGCATCGTTGGCTGTCAGCAACTCACCGGCATGCGCTGTTTGCACGGTTGAACCTCGAGGCTGAATGGAATGCCAATAGACGCCATGCCCGAGCAAGTCCCCTGCTATGTACTTGTCGCGAAAAATCTCAGGGAAACTATCACCTTGATACACGATTCCTCCAACGGTAACATGCCCCCCACGAAAGTTTTGGTGAGCAGCATGGTCAAAGTAACCGTAAGCATTCGGATTGTGTAGAGCTCCATGCTTTCCAAACGATTTTATGTAATAGCCACCCTGTACGCCATGGATCAGAGTGTGTCCGCCATAGTTCGTGCTGTATAGCAGTCGTCCAGTGCGATCGAAATCGAGTCCCCAAGAATTGCCTCCACCCTCGCAAAACAATTCAAACACTTTGGTGACGGGATGATATCGCCAAACTCCTTGCTGGAATTCGATTCCGCGGATGTTGGCAGTGACGGTGCTCCCCTGGCAGCCGTAGAGCCATCCGTCAGGCCCGAACGTCAGCGAGTTCGCCACGCTGTGTGCGTCCTCCATCCCAAATCCAGTCAGCAAAACCTCGGGATCCGAATCTGGGAGGTCATCGCGATTGCGATCGGGGTAAAACAACAAATAGGGGACATTGAGAACATACACTCCGCCATGCCCGAAGGCTAAGCCAGTGGCTAAATTGAGCCCCTCGACAAAATCATGAGCATGGTCCATTCGGCCATCTCGATCTGTATCGGTTAGGATAGTAATCCTATCCGCTCCACGTGGGCCATATGGAGGTGGCTCTGGGACCCGGTCATACTTGGTCCGTGAAAACCGATCGACGGATACGCGAGTCAGTCCGTTCGGGTTTGGATACTGCAGGTACTGAATAACCCACAATCGTCCGCGGTCATCAAACTCAATAGCCACTGGCTGCCGAACAAGTGGCTCAGCCGCAACCACGCTAACCACCATTCCCGTTGGCGTTGTCATGCTAGCCACCGACTGTTCAGGGCTCAAACCGTGAGTGACCGACTGACCCAACGCAGGTGAACACTGCGTTGCGAACTGGAGAGTTGAAAAGGCAAACAGAACGTAAAATCTCATCGCAACCTTTCCAACGCCGTTTGATAGTCTTGTGGGCAATTCAAGTTCATCAACGTCGAAAGCGTAGAGTCAACTTTGCGAAGATCATCGACATGCACCTCCGTTGTAGAGACTTTGTCAAACAGGAACCGGGGACGAAGTCGATCCACAGCTAACAACGATTCAATCACAGTCAGGACGCGAGGCCGATAGACTGCCGCCAAAGGATGATGATACTGGCCGTCATAGGGAACAGCAATGTCGTTGTTTCCTAACCTCGCAAACATCATGGCTACGAATTCTGGGACCATGAGTGGTACATCACAGCTCGTCGCGTAGACTGAATCAACGCTGTTCGGCAGTGATCGAAGCCCGGTCGCAATGCCCTCCAGTGGTCCTCGATTTGGACGCGTGTCACGAGTGACGATGACAGCTACCGGAAGTTCTGGCAGGATTTGCTCGGATGAAGCAACAACGACAATGGATGCATGATCGATTGTTTGACTGAGAATCCGTACTACGCGCTGTAGCATCATTTCTGTGCCGAAAGGCAACGTTGCTTTGTCTTGTCCCATACGGCTGGACTTTCCACCGCACAGAACAATCGCACCTCGATTCATTTCCATTTCGTCTTTGATTTCTTCTCAAACTGCCAATTGTGAAAAAGGAATATTGAAGTTAGTCTCATGGTCTAGTCGTAATTTTGCCAATGTGAATGGATCACACTCTATCGGAAAATCGAACCCATGGCGATCAGGCTTACCTACCGCGCTCAAACCTCAGTCCCTGTCGAAATCGAGGGATTGACGCCCGACTGGGTGTTCGACAAGTCAACCGCTGAGATCGAGCGTTTCGAAATTTTTCACGGCAATTGCAGGATTCCTTTGGCGGAAATGTTCGCCGTATCAGGCGATCCACAAGACAAACGAATGGACTTCGAAGGGAACTTGTCCGGTGTCCATTGGATCGGTGCTCATATGGCCAGCGGCGTTGTATCGATTCACGGGCCCTCTGGGCGGCATGTCGGTAGCCAAATGCGGGGAGGTGAAATCAGGGTCGATGGCAACGCCGGTGGTTGGGTCGGAGCTGAAATGCACAATGGCTTGATTCATATCAAAGGAAACGCCGGCCACCTCACAGGAGCGGCTTATCGAGGATCCTCTAAAGGAATGACTGGAGGGGTGATACTTGTAGACGGAAGCGCAGGCAATGAAATCGGACTTACGATGCGTCGCGGTTTGATCGCAATCGGTGGCTCTGCGGGCGACATGATCGGTTTTAACATGATCGCTGGGACGGTCGCCGTCTTTGGCGAATGCGGTATCCGACCCGGAGCTGGAATGCGCCGCGGAACTATTGCGCTATTGGGCCCCAACCCGCCGCCACTACTTCCAAGTTTTCGTTATGCATCCACCTATCCGCCCCAAACCGTCAAGCTTATGCTCCGAACGCTAATGGACAAAGGATTCGACGTTGACAACGCGTTGATGACTTCCGAGTATGACCTCTATCATGGCGACATGGTTTCCTTGGGCCGAGGCGAAATCCTGTTTCGCCACATTGCCGTGGGGTAGGCTTCCAGGCTGTCGTTGGCGAACGGCGGGACGAAAGCTGACTGTGGCCCCATGGGCCGTTTGAAACGCGGGATAGGGCCAAACTCCTGCTGCTCCTAACAAAATGGTCACCCTGGAAGCCTATCCCACTTCTTCAAAGCAAGTCTCGCAAATGAAGGTGGTGTTTGCCGAGCTTACCTCCGTAGTTGCCTGCGGTGATGCGAATAACATTTGGAGATGCTGCCGCAGCGTGCAGGCCGTATTTCATTGCGGATTGAACTGCTTCAAACGATAGTCCATCAATCACGATCTCGTAGACAGCGTGGCAGTTTGTCGGCAATTCCGTTTTCGTCAGCCCACGCAGCTTAGGGCAATACGCATCGTTGGTACTGGCTTTCAGCTTGGGATAACGCGAGCCGACCTTGCTTCCAGAGCGAACAATGCCACCTGGAAATGGCAGAGCCACATCCTTGCAGGTGCCAATTGCCGCAACGGCCGCTTCCGCTGCGGTCAGCGCGGAGAAAGAATTGCTACCGCAGATGATGAGGTTTCCCCCAGCGACGCCGGTCTTGGTCCCAAAGTAGTCTTCACAGACAAACTCACCGTCCATCGTCGGAATTCGCCAATAACGACGTTCTTCGAATTTCTTTGCGCTTTGAAAACCATCACCGAAATAGCGAATGGCTCCCCCGATTCGGATTTGCTTTTCCCTAGGACAATCGCTCAGTCCGTTGTAGCATGCAGATGTCGGGCTAGTGAGAATGCATTGACCTACGCGGCCTTGCATCGCCTTGCCCAATGCGTCGATACTAAAACCAAACGCAAGCACTGATACTCCGGGGCGACCATCAGGTGTCCCTTCAGGGGCAAGGGTGCGTTCGATGGCTGCTTCAACATCGCATGCAATGATACTTGTAGCGTTGCCGCACATTACCGTGGCGGCGATGGTTGCCCAGCGCAGGCTGTCTGCCGTGATAATT
>JANLUJ010001287.1:0-4102 GCA_031363425.1 Pirellula sp. | reverse complement strand
TGAGCAGAACCATCATTGTATTTCCCGGCCGTAATATCCCCACTGCATCCCGTCGCATAGAGCTGCATCGTGCCAGGAGTTTCCAACTGCCTGCGTCGACGTGCCAAGCCGACGAAGTCCGCCGACACATTCCCTTGTCCGTAATTGCTCATTGGATGCGTGGCATAGGAATTAAGGACTGCGAGTTTTTCTACTCCAGAATAAAAGTGGATCGATTTCAAGTTAGGGTCGATTACTCCGACGTCAGCCACTGCCTGAGGAGAATCAGAAGACGAACGGCTTAACCGGTCGTACCGAACGACTCCATCGGCATGAACAACTCGTCGATTCGATGCAATCTTCTCAACCGCTGCTTGGCCGATAGCGATATGCGTGAGCGGTTTGGCTTTGAGTATTGCACGCTCAATTGCAGCCGCTACATCTTTTAGACAGGCTTGATGAAACGGAACATCGAAAAGCTCGCCTACCAACCCCACGGAATCGAGAAGCGATTGCGCTTCGCTATCGATAACAGGCGCATCATGTTGGTGCAGTGAGCATACCAACACTCGCTCGCGAGAAGTCTTGGCGGCGGTCGCAAGTGTGTCTCGCCATAGGTCGTATGCCCCATTGCGAACCTCGCACCAATCGAGCGCCACAAAAACAATCGGGGCCTCGGGTCCGAGCAAGACGAAACCGCGAGCTTCTAAAGGGTCTTCAATCCGCTGAGCTTTGATGTCGAGAATTCCCATGCAACGGTGCCCCAGCGGAATCGTGATATCTGCAGAAAAGGTAGCTAACCGAAGTGTTGACTCTTCAGCCGCATCTGACGATGACCATGCAGATGCAATGGAAAACAATACTAGTAGCAAGCAACGAAACATCGATTTGCCCATTCAAGTAAAGGTAGGTCACTCTTGCCGAGAGTGACTTAGAGTAGCACGCAACTCATTATTGTTATGTTATATGCGGTTCAAACAAAAGCTGCCGACCGTCCGGCCTGCGGCAAAAAAATACCGCTGGCTTGACCAGCGGATTCTTCTGTTTCTGGGCTACGTCCAAGCACGCGCCCCGCCGATTTGGCCAACATCCGATCGTGGAATGATGCTTCTAGCTCCTCAGAAGTTTTTGAATCACTTTGCCGTGGACATCGGTCAATCGAAAATCGCGACCTTGGTAGCGAAATGTCAGCCGCTCATGATCGAAACCAAGGCATTGCAACAACGTAGCATGCAGGTCGTGAATGTGCACTGGATCCGAAACGATGTTGTAACCATAATCGTCCGTTTCGCCTACAACTGCTCCCGGTTGAGTCCCGCCACCAGCCATCCACATGGTAAAGCAACGACCATGATGATCTCGACCATAATCGTCCTGTAACGAACCCTGGCTATAAACCGTCCTGCCAAATTCGCCCCCCCAGATCACAAGCGTATCGTCGAGTAGCCCCCGCTGCTTAAGGTCGGATACCAAAGCTGCTTGAGGTTGGTCGATATCACTACACTGCTTCGGAATATTCGAAGGCAAATTGCCATGGTTGTCCCAACCGCGATGATACAACTGGATGAATCGGACTCCTCGCTCCACCATGCGCCGAGCCATCAAACAATTCGCTGCGAAACTTCCTGGCGTTTTCGCTTGAGGCCCATACAAGTCAAATATTGATGCGGGCTCATCGCTCAAATCCGTTAAACTTGGAACCGAGGCTTGCATGCGGAAGGCCATTTCGTATTGTTCCATACGTGTCGCGATTTCAGGATCGCCATCTTGTTTCTGTTGCAAGTCATTCAACTTTGCAAGTCCATCCAACATCGAGCGACGTAGATTTCGATCAATACCGTGCGGATCATTCAAGTACAACACCGGGTCGGTGCTGCTTCGAAACTTGACTCCTTGATGGCTCGAGGGAAGGAATCCACTTCCCCAAAGCCGATCGAGCAAGCCTTGGTTGGAGTCTTTGCCCGTCCCATGTGAGATCATTACAACAAAGGCTGGCAGATCCTCCGCTTCGCTCCCAAGTCCATAACTTAACCAAGACCCCATGGACGGGCGGCCCGGTTGTTGTGAACCGGTTTGCATGAAAGTGATGGCGGGATCATGGTTAATCGCCTCCGTGTGCACAGAACGAACTATGCAAATGTCATCGACGATCCTTCCTGTGTGTGGTAATAACTCGCTCAACCATACGCCTTGGGAACCATGTTGCTTAAACGTGAACTTAGGGGACACAACAGGAAAACTCTTTTGGCCCGATGTCATTCCGGTTAGTCGTTGCCCCTGGCGAATGCTGTCGGGAAGTTCTGTCCCATGCAACTCCTTCAGCTTCGGCTTGTAGTCCATCATCTCAAGCTGAGATGGTCCCCCCGATTGAAACAGATAGATAACGCGCGTGGCTTTTGCCGCAAAGTTTGGCAAATGAGCTTTGTCCTTCGAAGCACCGAGCAGTTTGTTAATCTGCGGATCTGCCCCGAGAAGCGTCGATAGAGCTGCCGAACCCGTGATCGAGTTGCACAGGAATTTTCGTCGATGCCATTGCGATTGTTGATGAATCAATGAGTGCATTTTTTATCTTTTGGAAATAGTCTCGTCGAGATTGAGCAACGTGCTTGCTACGATTGTCCAGGATGCTAGTTCAGCTGGATCGAGTGAAGCGTCAGGCGCTGTCGCTCCAGTTGCGTTGAAGGCTTGTGCGTTCGAAGGATTCGCACCAAAGCGATGCTTGGCTGCTTCTAAGACTCGGCCGAGAATGTCTTGCTCCTCAGCTGAGGCTGGCCGAGAAACGCTCCTTTGAAATCCTGCATCGATTCGGCCGCTGACACTGGGGCCGCCGTCTCGAATCATGTTTTGTGCTAACAGCCTCGCGCATTCGACGTACGTTGGATCATTTAACAAGACCAGCGACTGCAGCGGAGTGTTCGTTCGGGCTCGACGAGCTACGCAGACCTCGCGAATCGGAGCATCGAAGCTCATCATGGAGGGAGGAGGACATGTCCGTTTCCAGAACGTGTACAAGCTTCGTCGATATAGTCCTTCGCCAACATCCGATACGTACTTGCCTTGGCGATTGACTGTGACGTCCTCCCAAAGCCCGGCTGGCTGGTAGGGCTTGACGCTTGGTCCACCAACCCGATGCTGCAGCAAGCCGCTAATCGCGAGCGCATTGTCGCGAATTGTTTCAGCCGACAAACGGTATCGGGGGCCGCGAGCTAGAAGTCTGTTATCCGGATCGCGATCCAGCATTTCCGGTTGGATCCGAGATCCTTGCCGGTACGTGGAGGACATGACAATCATCTTGTGAATCGCTTTTACATTCCAACCACTCTCCACGAAGCTGCGAGCCAAGAAATCTAGCAATTCGGAGTTGGAAGGTGCATCGCCCGTCAGACCAAAATCCTCTGTGGTCTTGACAATTCCGGTGCCAAAAAAGTTTTGCCACCATCGGTTCACCGTCACGCGAGCCGTCAATGGATTGGTGTCACTCACGAGCCACTGTGCCAACTTCAAACGATCCTTCGGCGCTTCCGTTCCCGATTGCAATAGTGTTGCTGGCACACCTGCTTCGACACGTTCGGAGGGCTGATCATATTGTCCTCGCTTGAGTATAAACGTTTCCCTGGCTGGATTCATGTCTCGCATGACCATGACCGCTGCAGTGCTCCCCTCGATCGCGAGTTTTTCTTTCTTCGCATCCGAAAGCCTTGATTCTGCTTGTTCCTCAAGCGGTTTCATTTGCGACTCGATCAACGCGATCTGTTCGGCAAGTGCAACGATCTTTGACTCTTGTTCAGCCGTTGGGACTCGAATGAAAGGTTCCGCGCCCACGAACTTACTGTAACTTGCCTGCTTCTCGTCGAGTGAATTGAAGAAGGAATAGAACTGGTAGTATTCTGCTTGGGTGATCGGATCAAACTTGTGATCGTGACACCTGGCGCATTGCATCGACAGTCCCAGAAACACGGTTGAGACGGTATGGACGCGATCGGCAACGTACTCGACGCGGTACTCTTCCTGGATAATTCCCCCTTCGGTGTTGTGCCCTTGGTTGCGAAGAAAGGCAGTGGCGATCAATTGATCTTGCGTAGGCTTAGGAAACAAGTCGCCAGCAAGTTGGTCGATCGTAAAC
>JANLUJ010001274.1:0-7681 GCA_031363425.1 Pirellula sp. | reverse complement strand
AAGGCCGTCCACCAAAATCATGCGCCGAATAAGTTCGAAATCTTCCATTCTGAGCACCTTGGGTTCCTCCGAGAGCGACCTGGTAAGCCTCCAAAATGCTTACCAGAACTTCTCGGCCACCCCGCGTCACCCCACCCTCTTACTGGTCCCCTTTTTGGCTGCCGCGCTGGCTCCCTTTTTGACTGCCATTTCCATCTGCCCGTCGAGTCCATGTCCCGAATACATTACTTTTGGAGGGCCTGGGATTACGTTGATGCGGCCTCAATACGTGGGTATCTCGGGTGCAGCAGATGGTAATGGGTTTGTAAATGCCGCTGGCCGTCAAAAGGGATGTTGTACTCAAAGCGGTACAGCAACCGGTGTGATCTCTTCAGGAGGCATCTTGACTCCAGTGCGCAATCGGAAGATCGGGGATTGCACTGACGGGACTTCGAACACAATGGTCATTGGAGAAATCTCATCCATGGGGCGAGATCTTGTCGGCACTCCGCTCGCGATCAATGGGTTTTTGGGATTTCAAGCTGGTAGTTTGTCGAACGTGGCAGTGGAGGACTGGCCGGTGGCATCCGGTTTGTTGCATCGAGTTTTGAACATCACAACGGTTCAGTATCCTCCCAATTCGAATCGATCGATTGCGAACCCTGGTGTGAATCCCAATATGGGATCAAATAATCCATTGTTGTCTGAGCACACGGGCGGAACGCAAGGTGCGAGGGCTGACGGGTCAGTACATTTCATGAGCCAAAATGTCGACTTGCTACTGCTTCGTTTGGTTTGCACACGAGATGACGGACAGGTTGTTGGCGAATGGTAGGCGACAACCGGTTACTCAAATAAGGATAGTCACTTTGAATCAGTTACTCAGGTATAGCTTGGTTATCGTACTTGCTGCCGTTGTCTCAGGCTGCGGTACGGGTGGAGGTCGGGAATATAAAATCAAACCCGAGGAGCAAGCCACGATCACGGGCACAGTCAAATTCGGTGAGAAAAATGTGCCAACCAACGCTCTGGTCACCTTTTTCAATTCGGATCAAGGCATTGCAGCGGTCGGATTCGTGGACGAGACTGGCAAGTTCACGATCAAGCCTGCTGAAAAAGAAACGGGACTACCTGCAGGAAAGTATGTAGTGACGATCTCGCCTCCGCCTCCTCCGCCCATGACGGAAGAGCAATACAAAAAGATGGACGCTAACGCGATGGCGATGCCTGATATCACTTACAATGAGTTACCAAAAAAGTATTACAACAGTTTAACGAGCGGTCTTGCCTTTGAAGTTAATCCAGGCCCTAACAGCTTTGATATTGATTTAGCAAAGAAGTAATCTGGGAAAACTCGTTTAAAATAGTTAGCCCGGGTGTACGCAAGCTGAAGGGCAACGTACTGCATAGGCTAACTGTTAAACGAATGAACTTACGTGTCACTGTTTAGAAGGCCCTTGCATGCGCTGCGGGCTTTTATTGAAAGAATATGGCCTGCGAAATGAAACGTAGATTATTTCTGAAGGGGGCGGCGGGGGCTGTTGCTGCCAGTTCCGTGTTTCCCACGTTTGCTATTGGCAAGGCTGGGAAGTCCGCTAACAGCAAGCTCAACGTCGCATTTATTGGCTCTGGTGGATGGATTGCACAGCAACCTTACAAGCAAGGCTGCAGCGAAGAAAACCTCGTCGCGTTCTGCGATGTGGATCGCAATCATTGCGCAGAGAACATGAAGAACTGGCGCACCACGCAGCCGTTCTTCGACGACTTTCGAGTCATGCTCGACAAGATGCACAAGGAGATTGATGCCGTAGTAGTGTCCACTCCGGACCATACTCATTTCGCGGCCACGTTCGCCGCGATGGAGCGTGGTATGCATGTCTATACACAGAAGCCACTCACTCACAATATCTGGCAGGCAAGAACTCTGCTGAAAGCGCGCGAGCGTTACAAAGTGGTTACCCAAATGGGCAACCAAGGCCACGCTGGCGATGGGATTCGTCAATCAGTGGAAGCGTATCGAGCAGGTGTAATCGGTGATGTCGCGCAAGTTTATTGCCACAATAGTGGTCCGCAAATGGGTGGGCAACATTTTGGAAATCCGTCCATAATGCCTCCGCCTTCGACACCGGTTCCCGCTGGTCTTGACTGGGACTTATGGTTAGGCCCAACTGCTTCTCGCGATTTCAGCAGCGAGTACCATCCGGCGAAATGGCGTTCGTTTTATGATTTCGGGCTAGGCATGCTTGGCGATTTTGGTTGCCATACGCTTGATACACCTGTGTGGGCGCTTGATCTCGATGCTCCCACGGTCGTGGGGTGCCTGGCAAGTAAAGAGTCGCTTGAGGGGGTTATCCCAGCAAGCAGCCATATCCGATTTCACTTTCCGGCCAAAGATAAACGAGGTCCAGTAACACTTGATTGGTTCGACGGTCCTCAAGACTGGAGCAAAGTAGGGCGCATCGACAAATTCGGGGCGGAGCATGCCGCTCATCGATCGCTTGCCTGTTGGTTGGTTGGTAGCAAAGGGTTGCTAGGTTGCGGAACCCATGCGGGAGCACCCACGTTGGTCAATGACGAACTACATCAATCATGGCGCAAGAACCCGCCATCTCAAACGATACCGCGCGTCGAGGGTGGGCCGTTTCGCGAATGGATCCGCGCGATCAAAAAGGAAGGTCCAGAGCCTGGTTCGAATTTTACTTATGCGGCAAAACTCACGGAGATAGTTCTGTTAGGTGTGATCGCCCAACGATTCAACACACGTATCGAGTGGAATGCCAAGTCAGCCCAGATCACCAATCGCCCAGAATTAAATATCTATGTTAAGGAACCGGTTCGCAAAGGCTGGGAGAGTGGCGAAAATCTCTGGACATGATTCGCACGATTTCAAACCTATGAGAGCGGCAGGTAAAAACATTCCTGAATCCGTAGCTGAATTCGCAAGAATTCAGTGCGTTCTGAATACTTGCGAATCCAGCTACAGTACATTTCATTCTTCCGCTCTCCTTTTGAAATTTTTGATTGTATTCTTATTTTTGCTTTGTTTCGCAACGTCGATATTTTCATCTTCGAGCGCAGCGCAAAGGAACGACAACCAGACTTGGACGGATCCTGAGGAAGCGTTGCGACAGGATCGAGACTTTGCCCTTCAGGGCGAGTATGCAAACGAGAAAATGGGAGCACAAGTTGTCGCTCTAGGCGGTGGAGAATTCGACGTCTATGTTCTCGATGGTGGATTGCCCGGCGCAGGATGGGAGCCTGGTAAATCACGTTTGAAACTTACAGGTGTACGCAAAGATGACCGAGTCGAATGCGTCAATCCAACTACTTCGATCACCGCCACAATTGAGCGTGGAATGATGTCGTTGACGACAAGTGACGGCGTGCGGCATCAACTGCAACGCATCGATCGTAGCAGCCCGACTTTATCCGCAACACCACCGGTGGGCGCGATTGTGCTGTTCGATGGAACATCCAAGGATCATTGGGAGAACGGCAAGATAGAGAACGAGCATCTGCAAGCAACAGGTGCTACTAGCAAGCAGTTGTTCGGTGACTACAAACTGCACATAGAATTTCGCACACCGTACAAGCCTTTTGCGCGTGGTCAAAAGCGTGGTAACAGCGGTGTCTATCACAGTGGACGTTGGGAAACGCAGATCCTGGATTCGTTTGGCCTCGAACCAAAAGATAACCAATGCGGTGGTATCTACTCCATCGCGGTGCCGCGATTAAACATGTGCTTACCGCCACTTGTATGGCAAACCTACGACGTTGAATTTAATGCAGCCAAGTTCGATGCAACGGGCAAACGCACCGCGTGGCCACGACTCACAGTGCGTCTCAATGGGGTTCTCATTCACGAGGATCGCGAATTGGCCAAGGACTTCACTACATCCGCGCCGGTATCTCGATCGTTAGACGGACCGCTTGGTCCTGTGTACTTGCAAGAACATAGCAACCCCGTTGAGTTCCGTAATATCTGGATCGTTCCGGGGGAAATGCAGCAACAGAAAAAGCTTGCGGCCCAGGCTGATGATCTTGCACAACAATCGCAGACGCTCATGGGGCAGCGCTTTTTGACGCTCAACACGATCGTCCGCGTACATCAAATCGAAGTCACTCGCGACACGGCGCATGGGCCTGATGAGTCTAGCATCCACACTCCGGCCGAAGCACGCGTCTTTCGCGAAGCAATCGAAACGGCATGGCCTGGCGCACGCATCACGTGGGCCATTAGCTGGCTCGCACTCCACGATGATCGTCTGCAATATCGAGAACTACGTGCGCTGATTGTCTCGTATCATAAGAAGTACGGTGATGAGATTACCTTCATACCCGGTGCCTACTTTTCGAACATGTACAACACCCGCGAACAAGTGAATCGTGATCTTCACGAAGGCTTGAAACGCGTTTCCGAAATCGTGGGTGACGGTTATCGTCCGAAGAGTGTGGTTGCTGGTTTCTTGTCTGCAGAAAACTTGCGCTATCTCGCTGAGGTAGAAGGCATCCATGTTTGCCAAGGAAACATCTGGAGTCAATATGCAGTCGATAATGGTGATGGTGAGGGCTCAATCGCGTATCCTTACTATCCATCGCGCGAACATTTCTGCAAACCGGCGCAACAACAGCAAGATCGCATCGACTGCGTCAACCTCGATGGCTGGACAGTTGACTTCCTTGCGGCCCGCATCCCAGGTCGAAGAATGGTTGACGGTGAGCGTTGGCGTAGCCGTCAGGGAGTGGGGCCGATTGAGACGGTGCTCGACATGGGGACCGAGCGCGGTACAAAGTCAATGCTCGCCACAACTGCCGCTCATTTCGACGATGGATTCCAACGCAACGAGTTTGCTTGGGTAACTTGCGGCTGGGAAATGGGGCTCGTGGAAGCGAGAAAGATCTACGGCTACGGCGGTCGCAACGGGATGGAAGGCCTTCATGTTTGGTTGACCGAGATACGCAAACGTTGGCCCGATGCCAAATGCATCACACAAGGTGAATTCGGACTCCTCTGGCGAGCCCAAAACAAAGACAATGGCAAACTGGATTATCAATTTGTTTATCGTGGTTCAGGCATCCGCGCTTCGCAGGAGAATCTCGAAATCCGTTGGTTCATGAACAAGGAATTCCGACTCGCTCTGTTGCGAGATTGGAAGAAAGACGACTTGGAAAAGGTGATTGACTTTACTCGCTACGATCTGACAACCAACGAACCTGCCGATCCCACTGTTGGAATGCCATCGCGCAACTGGAGTTTGATGAACCGCATCAATCAAAAAGGAACTCGCCCTCAAGACGTCCCAGTTTCGCTTACAGAACTATCGGTAGAAGACCAAGCTCTCATCCGCAAGCATTATCCCAAACTTTTACCCTCTGCTCTCAGGTAACAATACCAGTTCGCAGCGCGAGCAAGGGGGGGGCCCTTGTAATTGCCGAATCCCTCGCTTGCGCATCGGGCTTGTAATCTTCTATCTACTATCTACGGGCTCGTCGGGGTGCATTCGGTTTGATGGCTTCTTGAGGATTGGTGGATCATAGAGTTTTTGCTGCGTGTTGCCGCGCATCCGATCTTGGCTTGGGTGAGTCATCGAGTTTCGGAAATGCTTGCTTTCGATTTTGCTTCATAGCTTGTTTAGTTCGTGCTCGGTCGTCGTCCCAGCGTCCGCTGAGTACTGAAGCGCGCAGCGCGAGGATCTTTTCGGCGTTTTCGATTCTCCAGAACGTACCGTTGTTCTTCATTCGGAGATTCACGACTCGACGAATTGCGCTTTCTATCGAACCACTTCCTAAGGGAAGTCCCATCAGTTTAAACGTTGGATAGTCCAATCGACCTGTTTCGCCATGTCCGCGAATGTACTGAATGACTCGGTTGACCTCGTTTCGATCCATAGCCGATAGCTTTTCTGTTGTCGCTAGGCTCTCCTTTAGTGCCTAAACTACGACTGGCCATTGGCCATCTCGAAGGTGACTTCGTAGCTCGCTAAGGCTGGACGTTGTGGCTTCGGCAGTCGGTTCCGACGAGCGTTCCAGAGCTTGTAACGCCTTGCCAACATTTTCGACAGCATGACAAACATCGAGCACCTGGATGATGGTGACCCCGGGGGCAACTTTTGCCTTGGATAAGATGGAGTCGATACGGCCCCATATCCACGCCGCCCCGTCGCTATTGAATGTTATGCTTTTGGCTTTGTTGGCTCCCAATCGAAACAAGTGCATGCTGATCAGTCGTTCCATGTATTGAGCATCACCAAACGAACCATCGATCTGGATTCGAAACGCTTCGTTCTTGCGACCATCGGAGTTGTGGACATAGATGTTTAGCAACTTGGGCTCGCCATCGAGAATCTTCTGGAGCTCCGCGACCCGCTGGTACGCTTCGCCGAGAAACATTCCAATCATCTGACTGGCACTGGTTGCTGTAGCACCGTCGCGACTATTCACATTCCACCTGCGCATGATCGCCTCCGTGTTGCTGGGAAGAAAACCCAATGATCACAACACATCGCGAGTTGGCTACCAATGTAGCGAAAATCAAGGCAGCACGTCACTCGCTAGCATTCGCGGCTGCAGCTAGCTATAGACCATTAAACCGAATGCACCCCTGGCAAAACGTAGAGTTCTATGATTCGTGCGAGTGTTTCCTGTTCCACGCGTTCACCCTCATTAAGGCGTCCTGCAGATCTTGCCATGGAACGTGGTTCTCCTCCGCCCAACGGCTTGCAAATCGCGTCGTGTGGTCGCAACCTTCGGATTGCACATGTTCATCAACATGGTCAATCAGATGAGCTACTTGTTGTGGAGAAAGTACCTGTTTTGACGTCTTGGGCCCGCCTCACTCATCTACCTTGAAAGAAATAGTGGCACCGTCTGGTAAGTCACGAATTTGCTTGGCAAAGTCAGCCAAAAAACGCAGCCGATCCAGGGCGCTGATGGCACGATACGAGTACTTCGTATCCGGCTGTGCCAAAACGAAGGGGGGCATAACACTCAACAACTGCCCTGGTTCCAATTCGCCTCCATGGCCCCAAAACTCTTCCAACGGCTCAAGATTCAACGCACCAATCGGATCACTCTGCACTTCTTCCAGGAATGTCTTAAAGTCCATGTCGAGCGATTCGATTTCGTCGCTTTCGGTGTCTAGTCGATAAACATCGTTGTCGCGGATGAAGTACTGATCGCCGAGCGCGCTTTGAGCAAATGGAACATCTGATTTCTTGACCGTTCGATAGTGGCGATAGAACGCATCGGTTGATTCCCAAGCATAGCGTAGCGAATGCCATTCGAGGTTTTGGCATGCACCACGTACGTGCAATGCGCCGCCATACTGAATGAAGCCGTTGACCGACTCCAGCAGTTTCGTCAGATCGCCCGGCAACTGTTTGAGCGTTTGCTGATCATCGATGGGCGGACCAGCCCAGGTGATGTCTAACTCCATGACCAGGTCACTTACACATCATTTCACTCTTGGAAGCAAAGAAACTCGTCAACGGAATCCTGCAGGTCGCCGCCTAATTCAAAATTCTTCAGAACACAACAATTGACAATACCTCGTTGCTTGTTCGATGCCTGCAGCATCGGCTAAACATAGCGGCTGGGCACCCTTGTTAGGCAGTATAGAGACCCATTTTCCCCGCTCGCGAGCGTCCGCAAGACTGAATGGCCCGAAAAATGCAGTGATGGTTAGGACGAGAATGGTCTTGGC
>JANLUJ010001247.1:0-3894 GCA_031363425.1 Pirellula sp. | reverse complement strand
CAACCGACTCTGCTGTCAGGCCCTCAGAGTCGGGTTTGGAGACTCTCTTTAACGCGGCGGGCGCGATCCGAGCGAACACTCGCGTTTCATGACTCATTGGCCAAGCGACGGGTGTACTGAATACAGTGTCGCTTTCGGACGTCGGCAAACTGTTGAATCGATAGATTCCGCCTGCCGCATCGGCGCAAATCAGTACATCGGCGCTTGCCGATGTCCCAACGCCACAGACTGCAATAGCCTCATCCGGTAGCTTCGATAGACCGATCGACTTAGAGGTGTCTACTCCCCATTTCCGAACCCAACCATCCCGTCCCGTCGTAAGAATACTTTCGTTCGGTCCGCATGCGATCGACAGCACTCCTCGTTCGTGTGCAGCCCATTGTTTAATCGTTTCGAATGAATGCATGTTCCACACTCGCACCGTGCCATCTAAGCTCGCCGAGGTAAGCTGATTTCCATCGCTGGACCAAATGAGCCCCGTTATGCCGCCTGTGTGTCCTCGCAATGTCGCAAATTCATTGCCATACTCGGCTTCCCAAACATGAATGCCACCAAAACGATCGCCACTTGCCAATAGAAGTCCATCCTGGCTATAGGCGACGGAAAGCACCCAGTCGGTGTGTTTGTTATGAACATGCAACTCCTTCTGAGTCGCGCGATCCAGTGCTTTTACTAAGCGCGAAGTCGTTCCAATCGCGATTTGACTCGCGTCTGCATTGCAGTCCAACGATTGAATGTTGTCGGGCTCATCGCCGATGCTGGAGAGCCATTGCTTGTTGACCCAATCCAGAACGAGAACGCTGCCAGATTCGCCAACGATTCCCAAGGCAATCAATAGGATCTTGCCATCCGGGGAAAATCGAAGAGCCGAAATATTCCGCTCGCCAATTTCGATCGCTTGCGGTTCGAACTTGGCCGTATTGGCGTTCAAGATTGCGACTTGGTGCAGTCCGGCGACTGCAACGACTGATTCATTGGGATGATTGGCCATCGCATGGACGGCAGAAGCTTGCGGAATAGGACGCAGCAGTGAATAGACTGTTTGCGATTGAAGGGTTTGAGGTTTCTCTTGTTGAATTGGCTTGGTGGGCGCTTGCGGCTTAGTCGGCGTTGGCTTGGTCTCGTCGGCCAGTCCGCTAACAATCCAACGTTCGATGACGTTCAATTCTCGTTGCGGGATTTGAGGTTTGTTCGGGGGCATTTTGGGTGTATCCAAGTGCGCTGTCAATGTGTATAGAGGACTCTCGTCGAGCTTGCCCGCAACCACAACAAGGCCAGAACTGGACCCTGCGAGAACTTTATCTAGCGACGACAATACCAAATCACCTCGCGGTTGGTCTTCGTTGTGGCAACGAACGCAGTGCTTTCTCAAAATGGGTTGCACCGCATCAAACGACACTTTTTCCGAATTGGAATCCGACTCGGCACCAGACATCGTTTGGGCCGATAGATCCGGCGCAACGAGGAACAGGATGACGAGTGAAGTCAGGAGCGTGAGAGCCAGATATCGACAAGTAGCGCAATTTTTCATCAGTGATTGAATACAAATTCGTTCGAGTTCAGAATGGCCCAGTAAAGGTCTTCAAGTCCATCGCGAGGATTTGGGTAGTCGCTCAGTTTGTTGTAGATGGATTTCAGTTCCGCATCAGTTGGCTGCCGTGTCAAGCAACGAATGTAGAGCTCTCTCGCCACTTGCTCGGATGAACTCCCTGAGTCGAGCATTTGGCCGACGAGGTTCCCTTCCTTGATTTTGCCGCCAGTTGTCTCACCGTTCAGTAAATGCAACGCTTGGGACAATGTCGGTGATATCTTGACTTCACAAGTGCATGGTGTTGCGCGCGTTGAGCGACCAAACGTGGTCAAGAAATAATGCGAAGCCAAACCATCTGCAACCTGCACGGCTCGGGATCCCTTCGGAAGCCCGGGCAATCGGTCCGAGGTTGCGGTCGATTGACTGATGCAGTCCAGTAACACTTCAGCTCGCATGCGTCGAATCTTTTGATGTGTGAATTCTCGCTCGTCCCATTGGTTTGAATCATTGCGACGGGTCGATGTTTGATACGTGCGGGACAAGCAGATCTCGCGCATCAATTTCTTGATATCAAATCCATGCTCGATCACCCTCTCGCCGAGATAGGCGAGCAGTTCGGGATTGGAAGGCGGGTTGCTGACACGCATATCGTCGACAGGATCGACAATTCCAATCCCGAAGAAGTGAGCCCAAACGATGTTGGCGATATTCTTTGAAAATGCGGTATTCTCGTTCGATGCTATCCACTCAGCGAGAAGTTTGCGATAGTCTTTTCCACTTTGCAGTTTAGGCATTTCAGCGCCAAGAAACTTCGGCGCGACTCTTCTGTTTCCAACCGGATGCAACATCTCCCCTTCGGCCGCGTTGTAGATCGTTAGCTCGCGCGGATCCTCGGCTTGCTTGTATCCAACTTGGCTAAAGAACGAAGCGAATCCGTAATAGTCATCCATTGTCCAACGATCGAATGGGTGGTTGTGACATTGAGCGCATTGGATTCGAGTCCCCATGAATACTTGGGCGACATTCTCGGCGAGCAGTTGAGGAGTCGTTTCGGTTTGGTAATAGTTGGTTGCAGGATTTTCAAGCGATCCACCGCTCGCCGGCAAAACTCTCTGAACGATCTTGTCGATCGTCATCCCCGAGTGAACTGCCTCACGAAGCCATCGGTCATAAAGTCGCAGCGCCTTTTGGCTTACTCCGTTGTTGGTTCGTATCTGCAACAGTTCAGCCCACTTCATAACCCATACGTCTTGAACTTCCGGACGATCCAAAAGTCGATCGACGAGGCGTTCCCGTTTGTTGACTGATCTATCTTGCATGAACTGGTGATACTCCTCAGGTGTTGGCAAGAGTCCGACCAAATCGATCGTCGCTCGACGCAAGAATTGTTCGTCTTCTGCTAGTTCGGAGGGGGCCAGATGCATGAACTTCAGCCGGCTATCAACCAGTTTGTCGATTTCGCCATATACAGGTCTTTGCGGGTATTCAAACGCTTGCTCGGGCCGAACCATGATCGTCGTGCCTTGAGTGAACTGGTCGAATCGGGCAAGGATAAACGCGGCACCTGGGCCGCGCGCATCGACCAATCCATCCTCGGAAACGGAAGCCGCTGAATCGTTGTTGCTCAGAAACACTGCGAGCGATGTCACATCGCGCTCCGTTCCGTCACTGTATCGAGCAATTACAACAAGCTTTTGTTGTCCTTCGGGTTTCGCGAACACGGACTTCTTGGGAAACACATCGATTCCCAGTGGAACGATTGCTTCTGGTCCATCGGGCTTGGCACCTTCATGCAGCCATTGCACCAACGACTCATAGGCTCGCGTCCCTTCTTCGATTCGACCGCCTCCGGTGTGCGGAACGGAACCGGTCGCTTTGAGAACGACTAAACTGTTCTTGGGGTCTGCCAAGTGAATCCGGCGTCCAGGCTGTTCTCGGGTCAATCGAAAATGGTCGCCAGCGGGGTCGTAGCCGAACAAACTGAGTCGAAAACCGTCTTTGCCAGAAGCAGATCCATGGCATTTGCCTGTATTGCAGCCAGCTCGCGTCAAGGCCGGGAGAACTTCGTTGCGAAACCCGATCGGTGGATGGTCCTTGGATCCCGAGACTCGTACCTTCGTCTCGCAATCAAATCCGGAATAGGAGAAGGTGACGTTTGCCGATCCATCATTCTTGGGTATAAACGACTCGTTGATGTAATCCGCAACAGCATTCGAACTATCCTTGGCGTCCAGCTTTGTCGTCGCGAGGGCAGTGACATCCCGCGTACTCCCGTCGGAAAATTCAGCCGTGACAACCAACGCCTGATGATCGCGAGCCGACCGCAGCGCGATGTTGGACGGCTCGACGTGCAGTGACGTTAG
>JANLUJ010001239.1:0-7176 GCA_031363425.1 Pirellula sp. | reverse complement strand
CGAACGTCCATCGACGGACTTAAACGGATGTATCACGGCCTCTCTTTTCTCGGATCGGAGATCTTTAACGAGAATCGACTCCGTGCCGGCAGTGGCAACAACGTAACGACCGTCTACCAGCAATGGAGTCGAAACTACAGGAAATTCGAACTCGACCGATTCTTCACCTCCATCCCGTGAGAGGTTACCATCAAAATACCTCCACTTCCAAGGCTGTTGCGAACCACCGTTTGTTGCAGCGATTCTCATCGCAGGCTCTACCGCTAGACCGGCTACTTCCCTCGTAACTGAATTCGCGACCAAATCATAAACCAGATGCTGACTCCGCTCACTGTCGTTCGATATCGAGGTGACGCTTGCAGTTTTGCCGGAGGGGTGGACTGTCAATTCAGATCTTGAGATATGGAATTGCAGATTCGAAATTGGAATTGATTCCGCGAGCGCTGTCAGGCTCACGACCACGATTGCCAACCAAATGAGAAGATAGACTTTGCTATATTGGCTGACGGCATTTGGCGATTCGCATGGACTCAAACTACTCTTCATAGCGATAGCCTGAGCCATATACGGTTCGTATGATTCGAGGGTTTTTGGGATCCCGTTCGATTCGGTTGCGAAGTTGACTGACCATTTGGTCGAGGGTACGGCTATTCGGCACATGGGCATAGCCCCAGCAGAGATTGAATATTAAATCGCGAGTTACGACATCACCGGCATGGTCATATAGCAACTGCAGCAATTGCAATTCACGAACCGTGATATTGATCGTATTGTTGTCGCGTATGGCTTTTAGCTTCTTTGGAAACACTACCAGGCCATCCATGCAAAATTCAGGTTCCTTCGATGGTACGTTCGAGCTCTGAATTGGTTGGCATCGACGTGATACTGCATGAACTCTTGCTAGTACTTCTTGGCAGCCAAATGGTTTCACAATGTAATCGTCTCCTCCCAATTCAAGCCCAAGGACCTTGTCGATCTGTTCCGACTTGGCTGTGATGAAAATAACTGGCACATTGGGTCGAAGCCTACGAAACTCACGACACAAATCATATCCGCTCCGACCAGGCATCATGATATCCAAACAGACAAGCTCAGGCTCGAGCTCATCGAAAAGACTGGAAGCTTGATCCCCGTCCGCGGCCCCAAAACACTGATGCCCATCCGACGCAAGTAACTCTAACAACGCAGCTCGCGTATGTGGGTCGTCCTCGGCAACTAGAATCTTCATGCTTCGACTCCCGTCCATTTTCCATTGCCATCCCGAATTCGCAGCCGCAGGCGAAAGTGCGAGCCTCTTTCGCTAGACAGCAGCTCCAGCTCGCCGCCGTGACGTTTTGCGGCTTTCCTAGCAATAGTTAGCCCCAGGCCAGTTCCGGACGGGGCCGTGTTGCCGTCATCTAAGCGATAGAATGGCTGAAAAACTTTTTGTCTAAAGCGGGGCGAAATGCCCGGCCCAGCGTCGACAACGTCGACAGTTAAGATGTCGCCCACTAGCAACGAAGATACGTGTAACGATTTGCCATCGGCCGCGTATTTTTCGACATTATTGAATAGATTAATGAGTATCTGTTCCATCACATCGGAATCCATCTCTACAGTTCGTCCGGCATTCAGATTCGACGAAATCAATATTCCCTTTCGATCAAGCGAAAGCTTTGATTGCGTCAATACTTGGCGAATGATCTCGTCAGGTACAACCAAGCGCCAAGCTAACGGCTGCGATTTGCTCCGCCCCTGAATAAACTCGAGCACGCCTGATATCAATCGACTCAAACGTTTCGATTCGGAATCAATAACCTCCAAACGTTCCGCGATTCGATGGACTGCTGGCTCGTTCTGTAACAAGTCTCGTTGTGCCATCTCGGCATACAATCGAATATTGGTGAGCGGCGTACGTAGCTCATGCGAGACTTGGCCAACAAAACTGACCCGTTGATTCGCGATCCGAAGTTGTTGCGAGGTTGCAATGGTCACGTATGCGCCCAGACCCAACAAGGACAATGCAACCACGGAGATTGCCCAGCCCCATCGCCAGTAGCTTAGCCACGTGGCACCCACTGTGCGTTTCGCCGTTAGAAAATACTTCAGCCGCCAAGAAGACAGTGGGTCCTTGAGTGACACCTCCGCGAGTGGGCGTTCCATTGAAACATCGTTCGCACCCCAACGGTAGACGACATTCCCATTGGCATCCAGCAAAGCCGTCATCCCGTCGCTCGGACCGGAATGATCCACGACAGGGAGTATGGAAATCAAGTCCGCCATCCAACGCGCGCGTTCGAGCCAACAACCGGTGGCCGATCCGTCTGGCCTTAATTTCCATACCACCAATTGCAGCCCTTCATCAAAATAGGACTGGTGCCAAAGCGAATTTGCTTGGATGACTTCTTGATCTGAGTTCGATGTGGCACTCTGTTGCGAAACTGCAGACCGAGAAGAGTTGGCAGTGTCGACATTCCGAACCTTCTGTTCCCTGCTATTTGCGACGGATATTGGTGGCCTCTGACGGGCCATCAGTGATAGCTCATTGTAGATCAAGAAATCATTCCCGAAGTTTGAAGATGGTGCCGGCGGATAAAGCAATTGACCGCGAGCAGAGACCCACATTGTCCGTCGAACACTGGGTTCTGTTCTTTCCAACAGCATCAACTGCTCCGAAAGATCCCCTTCGACGTCCATCGCTTGTTTGAGGTGCCTGTTGTGACCGGACATGACATCGTCCACAGAGCGAACGAGCTCACTTAGTCTGCCTTCGGCTAAGGTAGCAACTTGCCGTTTTGCATTCAGTTCTTCGCCTCGAATCAACGCAAAACCTATCCAACCTAGCATCGCCAGCGGAGCTGCAATGAGACACAAAAGAGCGGTCTGAATGCGAATCGGCAAGGGGTTCCTCGAATTGCTGTGGAATTGTAGAGCAGTTGTCTCAACTGCTCTGAAGTGAGTAGCACCGCCAACTAGCTGCAAATCTTGCTTCTTGAAACTGCAGGCGTAACGGAGTTAGGGACGCAGGGCGGGAACAGTTGGGACAACTGTTCTACACTGAAGTGAGTAGCACCGCCAACTAGCCCCAAATCTTAATTCGCGAAACTGCAGTCGTAACGGAAGTAAGGACGCAGCGTGGGAACAGTTGAGAACACTGTTCTACTTTTTCTTTCCCGCTTCACCATAGGACTGTTGGCGCGACGTGGAATCTTGGTATTCACGCATCTTCTTGCGATTGTCATTCCATTTTGCATTGTCGGCAACCTCGGCGGATTGTTTCTTGTTCAAGTTGCAGCCGAGCTCAACATCCGGGCAAATAAAATTGTTCTTGACGCCGAATTCTGCAATAACCGCTAAATCGGAAGCATTCCGTTGTAGCATTAGCCTAGCTTCCTCGATTTTGCCTCCGTCGCGAAGCGCTGTTGCCTCACGATTGCGCTCTGCTGCAATTTGGACTGCCGTCAGAACTTTGGCTTCGACGTCAACGTCCGCTTCCACTTTTTCCGGCTTGTTTGAGTATCGTACTGCGATCTTGCTCCCAAGCTGATCCGTCGTATTGGTTTGCATGTTGCGATACTTTACACGAACATCCGCAAGCTGGGATTCTTGTCCATTCTCACCTGCTGCTACTTCGACTTCCAAGATAAAATATCGCTCTTGTCGGGCATAGAGCTGTGCGAGTGGAATTCGAATCACTTGGCCGTGAATGTCAGCTTTATTGCCAAGCGAGCGAACTGGACGCATCGAACTGGCAAGTGTGATTTGAACGTCAAATTCCGAGGCAACAACGCTCAGTAAGTCGTCGAACTCATTGTTGAAAACCCCCACGAGATTGTCCGCGTTCTCGATGAACACGTGATTGCCGCTCGAGGCTGCAGCCAAGCTCGTCATGAGATCTTCGTTGTACCCAGAACCAAGCCCTAGCGTGCTGACGCTGATCTTTTCTTTGAGTAGCGACTGCCCGAGTTGTTCTAGTTCGGTCGGCGATGACGGACCGACATTTGCGAGCCCATCGCTAAGAAGAATGATCCGATTCACGTGTTTGTCATCTAGAAACTTCCGAACCTCGGCCGCCCCCTTGGATACACCAGCAAAGAGAGCCGTATTGCCATCGGCCTGTATGCTTTCAATGGCTTGTCGAATCGAATCGCGATCGCTCGCCCTGGTCGCAGGGACCAACACCCGAACATTGGTGTCATAAGTGACCACCGAAACGATATCGTCGTCACGCAATCGATCGACTGCAGCCAAAGCGGCACGCTTCGCGTGCTGAATTTTCTCCCCCTTCATTGACCCGCTGCGGTCCATCACAATTGCAATGTTCACCGGGGGCCGAATCGCGGCTTTCGGCAAATCAAAACCCGTGAGTTTCACCTTCAAGTAATTGAGGGCCTTTTCGCCAGCCAACATGGTCGGCTTCGCCAAGGCGGCGCTAAGCTTGATTTGCTCGGCATATGCAGTCGTTAGGCCAAAGCCCACCGAAATGCCCAATAGCGCCATCGTTGCGAAAAACGATTTGAATCGATTGAGACTCATTTTTGGTAACTCCTATTTAAACCGTGGTAAAGCAGTGCTACACCAACGTGCGGCTTGATACTGCGACGGATTCCATTTCAGCAGAGTATGCAAATCGAATGGTCTAATTCGTATCAGACAATTGTAAAAACAATGTAAGTCTATCTGCGTCGAGGAGACGATTGCAAGAAACAAAACGACAGACTGGTAGCCCATCCTAAAGTGCCGGTTTCCATCTTTGACAATTTCTTGTACCATTTGCAACCTTTTGCGAGAGCGACAACGATTTGAGTCCACAATCGTTTGTTCTTTTACGATTCGACTAGAAATGAATCCATGTCTGTTTCAATGAATATTATCGAGGAACTCGGGTGGCGAGCGCTGACGCACCAATGCACCGATTTGGCAGCTGTTACTAAGGAGCTTGAGTCTTCCACCGTCTTATATGCGGGTTTTGATCCAACATCAGACTCGCTGCATGTTGGCTCCTTGTTACCGCTCATGATGCTCAGGCGATTCCAACTAGCAGGGCACAAACCTATTGCGCTAGTCGGCGGAGCGACCGGAATGATTGGCGATCCGAGTGGCAAATCGGATGAGCGGTCTCTTTTGTCTAAGGAAATCTTGCAGCAAAACGTGTCGAGCATCGAGACACAGATGCGACGGTTTCTGGATTTCGAAGGCCAAAACGCTGCAGTCTTAGTGAACAACTACGATTGGATGAGCACATTTTCGTTTCTCGATTTCTTGCGAGACGTTGGCAAGAACTTTCCTGTCAGCGTGATGCTTGGAAAGGACTCGGTAAAAAGCCGGTTGGAGCGACAGGATAGCGGCCTAAGCTTTACCGAGTTCAGCTATATGTTGTTGCAAGCGTACGATTTTGCGTACTTGGCAAAGCATCGAAACTGCAAGCTCCAAATCGGTGGTAGTGATCAATGGGGTAACATTACCGCTGGCATCGATCTCGGACGGAGAATGTTGGGCCAACAGCTTTACGGTCTAACCTGCCCGTTGCTTACAACGTCCGATGGACGAAAGATGGGCAAGACGGAAAAGGGAGCTGTTTGGCTTTCTGCAGAAAAAACCTCTCCCTATGAATTTTACCAATATTTTGTAAACGTAGCCGATGCAGACGTATTAATGGTTCTTCGATTCTTGTCGGATGTGACTCGAACCGAGTATCAAGAAATCGAAGCCTCGATGGCGGAAAAGCCTGGCGCGGCCCAGCGTCGATTGGCTGAATCGATAACGCGATTGGTCCATGGTGAACCTGGTTTGCAATCGGCTCTCAAAGCCTCAAAGACTCTTTTCGGAGCGGAAATCGAATCGCTATGCGACAAGGACCTCAACGAGATCTTTGCTGATGTTCCAAGCAGTTCGATGCCAAAGGATCGATTGAAGGAAGGCTTGTCGCTTATCGATGCGCTGGTGGCCGTATCGCTTGCATCGAGCAAAGGAGAAGCCCGTCGAGCCATTGAGGGCGGATCGGTCTACATCAACAACCGCAAGGCTGAAGGCATTGAGCGCGTCTTAACCGTAGCAGATTTGGCAAGCGAAACCGTGATCGTTTTGCGTGTGGGCAAAAAAAAATATGCGTTGCTTAGGTTTGAATAGGTAGGTCACTCTTGCCGAATGTGACTTTGCGCTGACAGTGCAGCGGCAATATGCGTCACACGGCCCAGGTGGCCATGCTACGATTGAAATCAATCGTCCAATCGACTTACTTCGAGCAAACTACGGAACATTGCCAACCTTAAAAACGGTCTCAACGTATCGGAAGCCAATCGATTCGTAGAGTCGAATGGCCCCGGTGTTGTGAATCGTAACTTCTAGATTGACTTTAACGCAACCCGCCTCACGGAAGCCTTGAAGGGCTCGCTGCAAGAGCTCACGTCCTAAGCCTATGCCTCGAAACTGCGGAACTACTCCGACGTTTTGAATTGCGCCTTCAATGGCGCTTAACCGTAGCCCTTGAATCGTACCAACCGGCAATTCTGGTAGTCCCTCTGGGTCGGCCATAGCCAGCCAAGTTGCTTCAGGGACAAAGTTTGCACGCAGCGAAATGTCCTTCATAAGTTGCCTACAACCATCCCTATCGCCCAAGCAGGGAAAAACATTCGCATCAATCTCAAGCCTGAAGCTATCCCATTTAGCCAACGCATGCTGACCAAGGAATCTTTCGGACCAAGGGATGAAGCGAAAGATACCTTCGCTTGCGATATGCGCACGATCATGCTTGAGAAGATCGATTTGCATTTTGTGGCGTTTGAAATAAACGACGGACATCGGGAATCGCAGCGCTTCTGTTGTATTCTTTGTTAAAAAGTTTTGACCATGAGAGATACTCGTTAAACCCCGAGCCCTTCAGGGTTTTTCGCTTGTCCTTTCGTTCCCGGAGGTGCGCCGCTTCGCGACGACCCCCGGCTACTGTCTTCAATCCCTATCGGGATAGAAGCGGCAACCTGCCGCTCGCCTAATAAGCGATGGCTTCACCGTCTGTTCGTGGATCCGATGCAGCGAGTAGTCCTCGGTCGGTTCGTTGGATCCCTTGCGCGATTGCAATAGAATTCGAAACCTTGAGGGGATGACCTCGCGTTTCTAAGTGCTTGGAGGTATCGCTGCTGGTGATGGGTTCATTGGATAGGGCTTGGCGGATGCCGCCCAAGTTTGGTTCATGGTAAA
>JANLUJ010001236.1:0-5960 GCA_031363425.1 Pirellula sp. | reverse complement strand
CGCGCCTGGAACAGGCTGGTTGAGACGGAGCGGCTGATGGCGGCATCCACCGCCGCATCCGTGTATGTCTGACCAGTCAACGCTGTCCCCAGCGCCTCTTGGATCTGCGTCCCGATCTGTGTGGCTGTGAACAGCTTGCCGACGCGCTGGTTCGCCAACAATCGTCTCGCTTTTGTCCGTGAAGGCAACCACGCTGGGAGTCAGTCGATTCCCTTCTGCGTTAGGGATCACCTTGACCTCAGTCCCTTCCATCACAGCCACGACCGAGTTGGTCGTTCCTAAGTCGATGCCGATAATTTTTTCGCCTGATGCCATGAATGATTCCTCTGCGTTACGATGTGTCGGTTGGTTTGCTATTACGTTTTATAGATTTTTAGTTGTCTCAGCGACTACGTCGGCACTGATTAGCAACTGGTGTGCCAACGAAGTCGCGAAAACGCGGTTGCATAACTTAAGTGTTTGCAGACAAACGATTTGCGGTTGAATCAAAATTTCAAAGGGTGGACTGCCAACAAGTTTCCTGGAGTTGGAACGCCAAATTGACAGCAGATCATCCGCACTACAACATGGAAAAATCCAGGAGTTAGGAATTGCTCGACAAATTAAAGGAAATTGATGCTCAGATCCTTGCACTCGCCAAAACACGCTGCCAAATGCTTTCCCAACTGCAGGCGCAAGCGATAAAAAACGCTACAGCTCCATTGTCCTTGCGAGCAGCCCAAGCGACTTTCACCGGATCCGCCAAGGATGAATTTGAAGACCGACTTCAACGATTCCTCGTCGGATTGACCTTCCAGACGGCAATCAGACGAAGCTCGATTGCTTACTTGGGCCCGGAATTTTCGTATTCGTATTCTGCCGCAGCCAAGTACTTTGGCGACCTCGATAGCCTGCAGGCGGTCAACACTATAGGTGCCGTTTTCGAAGAAATTGCGAGCTCGCATTCTACCTATGGAGTTGTACCGATCGAAAATTCTACTGACGGTCGCATTGTGGATACTCTGACGATGTTTATTCGCAAACCAGTTCGCATCTGCGGTGAGATTCTGTTGCCGATCCACCACAACCTTCTTTCCAATTGTGACCGCAAGGATATTCGCGAGGTATACAGTAAGCCACAAGCTCTTTCGCAGTGCAGGGCTTGGCTAACCAACCATCTACCCGACGCGAGGTGGGTCGAGGTCGCGAGCACAGCTGTTGCGGCCAAAATCGCATCTACCACTCCGAACGCTGCTGCCGTGGCTTCCCGAGAAGCAGCTATCCATCACGGATTAGACATCGTCGCAGAATCGATTGAAGACAATCAAGACAACGCAACCCGATTCGTGATCATCGGCGACGAACAAGTATCAGCGACAGGCGACGATAAGACATCGCTCATGTTCCAAGTACCTCACCAACCGGGAGCTCTTGCCGATGTAATGGTTCTCTTTCGGGATAACGGCTTGAACTTGACCTGGATCGAGTCGTTTCCCGTGCCCGGTAAATCCAATGAGTATTTCTTCTTTGTGGAATTAGAGGGCCACGCATCGCAACCCAACGTCCAAGCCGCATTGAACAAGCTCGCCAAGACAGCTATTCGACTCGATTTCCTAGGATCATACCCAAAAGCCAGAAGCTAAAGATCCAATCGTAGCGTTTCCCCCTAGGCCGTGCGATCCTCAGGCCAGTGACGCAAGCTACAACGAAGCTCGGACCATCCCCCAATGATAACGGTCGCATTGGCTAATGCTCTGGTTCAATTGATGCAGACATGCTGCCAGTCGACTTGGCGCTATAGGGATCCATCCCAAATGCTCGAATTTGATCTCGCTTGAGTTCTGCATGCTCAAGTGTTGTCGTTAAGCAAACAGCTCGCCCGGTTCGGTCTACTTCGTCTGCAATTTTTCTACCTTGAGTAGGCGAAAGATAAAACAAGTTCTGCATCATCTCGATAACGTATTCCCAGGTATGTTCAGGATCATCCCAGAGAATGACGTGGTACCGAGGCTGTTTCTTGCTCTTCGGTGGAGTGTTCTTTGGACGAACGACGGGTTCTGCGACTGCAGAGTTGGATAAAGACATTTTCGTTTGCCTTGCGGTTTGGATTCTGTTCGCAATGCGAAAGTAATGAGAAGCCTGTGCACCAAAATCAACACAACGTTTATGCGAAACATATTCGCTACAACTGTTGTATATTGTAATCCATTACCCGGTAGTCTTTGCAAGAACAAATCGTACGAAACTTACAATCCTCAATGGCAGATTTTCCCTCAATCGATCGCTATTTACGGAACAACCGTCAGAGTCACTTGGATCAGCTTTTCGAACTGCTCCGCATTGCCAGCATTAGCGCAGATAGCTCCAAGAGTGCTGAAATGACTCAGGCAGCGAATTGGGTTGAAGCCAAGCTTGCTTCCGGAGGCCTAAAAACCAAGCAGATCCTTGGTAATGGCCCTCCGTTGGTATTCGCAGAATCCGAACCGGTTCCGGACAAACCGGTTGTTTTGGTGTACGGCCACTACGATGTTCAACCGGTCGATCCGCTCCATCTTTGGAATTCGCCACCCTTCGAACCGGTATTGAAGGATGGCAATATCGTTGCTCGAGGTTCGACCGACGACAAAGGCCAAATGCTGACACATGTTCAAAGTGTTCTTGCATGGCATGAGTGCAAACAACCGTTACCCCTGCAAGTGAAGTTCTTGATTGAAGGCCAAGAGGAAAATGGGAGCGAAGTACTCGAAGCGAAGTTGGCGGAAATCACCGATCAAATCGCTTGCGATGTGATCGTGATATCGGACTCATCTCAGTATGCCAAGGGACAGCCGGCCATCACCTACGGGCTTCGCGGGATCGCATATTATGAACTACGGGTCCATGGTCCAAAAGCCGATTTGCATTCCGGTTCATTTGGTGGTGCGGTCACCAATCCGGCCTTGGCCCTGGCCCGCATGCTCACGGAGATGAAAACCTCTGACGGCAGGATTCAATTGCCGGGTTTCTATGACTCTGTGGTTGAGCTCGAAGCGAGCGAGCGCGAAATGTGGGCCAACATGCATTTTTCCGATGAAGCGTTTGCAGAACAACTAGGCGTAGATGCTCTGTCTGGTGAAGCCGGGTACACGACCTTAGAAAGGCGTTGGGCGCGACCCACGTTGGATGTCCATGGGTTGATGGGAGGTTACCAAGGCGAAGGGGGCAAGACGATCATCCCAAGCTGGGCCGGCGCCAAAATAAGTTTCCGATTAGTACCAAATCAAGACCCCAAAACGGTGAGTCGACAGTTGCAGGAATTCATTCGCAACCACACACCACCAGGCGTTCGAGTTGACATCATTGATTTGCACGGCGGTAGGGGCGTCATGGTAAACCCCAACTCCAAGTTCATGCGGGGAGCGATGCAAGCAGTCCAGGAAGGCTTCGACGCCAAGCCTGTTTTGATACGCGAGGGAGGTTCCATACCGATCGTAGCCCAAATGGTAGAAGCCACCAAGGCCGACGTGTTGCTGTTGGGTTGGGGGTTAGATGACGATGGTGCTCACAGCCCAAACGAAAAGTTTTGCCTAGAAGACTTCTACCGCGGTATTCGAGCCAGCAGCCGACTGTGGCATTACTTGGCCATGTAAAGCAAGCTCGAAACGGGGTTCACGTAGGTCCGCATCTCCGAGGCGGACATCTCAGCGCCTCGAAGATACGCGAAATCAACAAAGCCACATAACGAAAACTCCGATCGGAAATTTGACATCCGAAAATTCGCCGGGTAGAACTTTTGAAGAGCACAAAAAATGCGTATCCAAAGATTCGAATCTTCGAAAGGCCAACGATGATTCAGCTCGCTAACACTTTTTCAGGTATCAGGTATCAGGTATCAGGTACTAGGTACTAGGTACTAGACGCATGCGCCACGCGAACGCTCGCCCGCAACGATTTTTTGCAGGCCCCCAACGAGCTCGTCTCGTTGGAGCCAACGCTTATTGGCTAGAGGAGTGTACCACGCCAACGCCCGGGTCCCCTCCCAGTCCAACGCCAAAGGCGTTGGACTGGGAGGGGAGGCAGCAAGTGTCGATTGGATTGAGTGAAAGTCCCACAGGAAAGTCGTGCCGGGCAATCGGCCTGCGGGACCATACATCTCATTGGCTATAGCGTGAAAAATGATCCATACGGTCCATTCTTTTACCCACAATTTTTCTGCCAGATGAAGGATGCATAGTCTTGCTATGAAGTCAGGGAATCGAAATGATGATGGACGACAAGCCGAGAGGTTGTCTCAACGATGTTTCAATTGCTTGGCGGTGCACTTGAACTGGGTGGCTACCCGATAGATTTTGCAAGGGGATCTCATGGCAAATTGGCTTGGAGACGCAGGGCGGAAACAGTTGAGGACACTCAGTGTGCCGTCCCCATTAGGATCGAGATAAGGCTCATTGGGCAATCGATCCAATGGAAGCCGCCGAGTCCCAAATTGGTTGATGCTGTTGATCAGCTCCAGCACATTGAGTGGATCTATTTGTTGATTGTTGTTGGTAACCTGCAGCACTACCGGATTCTGATGAATGGAGCGGATTTGAATGGTTACGGTCGCGGGCGAACTTGCGACCCCGAATTGGCTTGATACCCGGTACTGGAAGGAGATCGATTGAGGTGTTTCTAGAGTATGTGTGTACTCGATTCGCCCGCCACCTAAGACGTAAGAGGCATTAAAGGCATAGTAGGTGTAAATGGCAAGATCATTAGGGGCCGCCAACTCAAGGAAATGGCGGTTACTAACGCAAACAAACTTAAGTAGCAGCGTTAGTTATTCGTTTTTCTTGAAGTCCCATCCGGTGTTCGGGGTGGTTTCCACGTCTAGGGGTATTGTGGAGAAACAGCACTCGCTTCGCTTGGTAGCCTGGAAGCAGAACTATCCACAGGGCGAGCCTGTGGTATTCGGTCGATTTAAGTGGCCCGGTTGAGTGTTAGGAGTGTTCCGAATATGCTTAGGAACCAATCACCACCTTGATAAACGTTAATAGGCATCGCGAAAAAACCAGAAGCATGGCCAAGAAAAAAAGCGGGACACCAACTGACATACTTGCGTCGTCATCGAGCGGAATGCCGAATTCTGTACCCATTGCGATGCCACCGGCAACCATGCCGACGGGAAATGTGATGCAACCCTCGGGCATGATGCCGATAGGCATGCAGGGACAAGTGCCTGGAAATCCAATGGCGGGCAATCCGATGTTTGCCATGATGCAAATGATGCAAGCCATGATGGGCGTTGGTGGTGCGCCATTAGCGACCGGCGGAATGATGGATCCGTCGGCAATCCCATTCGCCGGTATTGCACCTGCAACAGATGATGATGCAGGCTTAAACTCGGACATCATCCGCCCCATGCTGCTCAAGAATCGCATCAAGAATCAGCAGGGAATTTCTATAGGCTGTGTGCTCGACCATCTTTGCTTGACCAATGATCGCAAGAACTCTCTCGGGGGCATTCCTAAAGGTTGCACCATCGCATTGGCAGGTCCGCCAGGCAAAGGCAAGACTCGATCGAGCTTAGCAGGTCTCTCCAAAGTTGCGTTGTCAGGCATGCCCGTTGCCTTTGTCATCGCAGAAGAGGGTTTTTACAATCCACCCGAATTTGGACGCGATGACCTTTGTAGTCGGATGACCAAGATCGGAATGAAAGCAACTGGACTAGGCGAAGAGGAGTTTGCTCAAAAGGTTTTAAGCAATATCTTCGTGATGCAAAGCCAATACCATCGCGGCAAGAGTTGGGACGATTTTGTTGGCAAGTACCGATATCTAGTCGAAAAAGAGAATATCCGCTTCGTTGTTATCGATTCGTTAAATATGCTCGATCCGACTCGCAATCGTACGGCAGACAACCTGTCCGCCCTGAAGACGTACAATCATGAAAAGGGAATCACATGTCTTTGTATTGGGCAGATTCGAGACACTGGCATGCCGGTAGGCGGCGAAGCCCTTATGCA
>JANLUJ010001230.1:0-3235 GCA_031363425.1 Pirellula sp. | reverse complement strand
AATTCATGAGATGAGCCACTTTGTAGGGGATTCGACCAGCTACATCGTCGGCGACCACGTCTCGGGCATCTATAACGCGGCTCTCAATGATAATCACGTTCAATCAGTTCGCAACGCATTTTGCTATGAGTGGTATGCAATGCTGGCGTCGTTCAAGAGCAAGCGACCAACGCCAAACGCGAGTCTCACATTGATTTAATCGACAATCCTATCCACGCGGATGGCGATAGAATTTTGGAATGGCCAGGCATTTCGCCGACCAGGACAATGCGCCGCTTATTCCACTGGCGGTGTTGGCCGACCAACACGAGGATTCGAAGAGGAAGAAGTCCGCTGAAGTATGTGCTGCCTGCTAAGTCGATTGCGACAGCTGTTTCGATCATTGCTTGCAATTGATTACGCAAGGGAAGAAGGAGCATCCGGCCACTGCGGACAGCACGAGCATTGGAGTGTCGGAGTGGCAACTTTAATCCGTTTCGGGAGACTTTCGCGACCCTACCCGCAATTAACGCATTCGTACAAACTTACGATAACTCCTCGAACTCGCACCGGTTTGACACGCCGGAGCGTCGAATAGACATAAAAGCAAAGCTTTTAAACGATCAGCTAGATAGGGTACAATCAAAACGTGCTTGCCGGTGCCGCACCGGAGAATTACTAGTTCGGCAATCAAATGGGGATTAGCGAATGACGAGTTTAGAACCGATCGATAAGTTGCCCGCTTCAGATTCGCGCAAGGGCGCGAGGGACGCCTCGATAGCGGTCGTTAGTGCTGCTGGCGGATTTGCTTTCGGAGCGGCCGCATTGTGTGCCTTGTTTGGGTGGGGATGGGCAGGTGCCGTAGCAGCATGTGGCATCTCGTTGATGGGAGCCGTAGCAGCATTTTCAATCCTTCGATACACTTGATCTACTCACGTTGATTTGATGCAGCGGAAGTCCGACCAAGTAAGTGGCAGCATCAATCCTCATCGTTTGTTATAAGCGTCGCATACACGTTCGGAACGAGCGCGAAATTATCACCAAGTCTACCAACTTTAAAATACACCCTCGTCACGCTGCAGAACTGACCGTCTTCAAGTTGGATCTGATCGCCTGGACGGGGAGTCAGTGCCATGAAGGATACACATGATCCGTTCACCGATTCCGGTTCGTAATGAGCGCAAATGACATACACGATCTGATAGTTCTGACCTTTTGCCTGCTGCATTAGCTCCTCGCTAACGGGATGAAGGCCAGTTGGATCGGCATCTTCAATCGCATCTGATTCCCACCACGGTTTCATGTTATGCTTCCCTAGGTCGTTGCTCGGACGCTAGGATCACCACTGGTCGTCGACTACGCCCACACAGTTACCTCGTGTGGGAGGGAAGCTCAAGCGAGTGTGGGGGAAATTGAGAGAAGATCGCCGAGGCAAGAAAATCTGGTTTACCTGGGTCAAATTTGTGCGTGGGCAGTTACACTGATACGGATGTAGCTACCTGTTTTTGAATCCACGCCCTATGTCTGACGTCACCCGTATACTATCGCAAATCGAATCGGGCGATCCATCGGCGGCTGACCAATTACTCCCGTTGGTTTATGAGGAATTGCGAAAGCTGGCTGCTGTCCGACTGGCTCAAGAGAAGCCGGGGCAGACGTTGCAGGCTACGGCGTTAGTGCATGAGGCCTATATCCGACTGGTTGACGTTGAAAAGGCACAACACTGGGATTCTCGTGGACATTTCTTTTCCGCGGCGGCGGAAGCCATGCGCCGCATCGTTGTCGATTCCGCGCTACGCAAACGCAGCCTTAAACGCGGTGGTGATCGTTATCGCGTTGAACTTGACTCCCAATTACCACAACCGGTGAACGGGGCCGAAGATATTTTGGCCGTTCACGACGCGCTAAACCGACTGTCTGACGAGGATCCACAGGCCGCCGAGCTTGTGAAACTGCATTTTTTTGCTGGATGTGCGATTACGGAGGCGGCAGAGATCCTGGGAATATCGCGATCAAATGCTTACCGACAATGGGCTTACGCCCGAGCTGCACTGCAGAGCCTAATTTCAGACCGCAATGAGCCGTCGCGGTAACGCAAAAATTCTGACACTTCTCGTTTATCACCACCAAAATTCTACAAACGCTTGCATTCTGGTAGCGGAAGCCGTCAAGGCTTTCGAAGCACTCGCACCAGTCGCAAACCCAACGAAACGCTTGACGCATTCCGCTACCGGCAGTCGAAAATGGTGGCGTTCGGCGAGAAGTGTCAAAATTCTTAATATTTTTTGGGACGAATCGAGCCCAAATCCTGCATTGTTCTTTAGAGGCCCATTCCACAGAAAGATTCTTATGAACTCCATTTCACGGAAAGCAAAAGAGATATTCGTGTCTCTCGTCGAAGGCATCGGTGAGGCTGAACGGGAGAAACTCGCCGACGAAGCCTGTCAAGGTGATGTCGAATTGAGGCGTCGCGTTCACGCACTACTTCTTGCTCACGCTCAGCCAGACAGTCGTCTTGAGCATATTGCCTTCGACTTTCCATTAACCGTTGACAGTTGGATAGAGACATCTGAAAAGCCCGGCACCCAAATCGGCCCCTACAAACTCCTCGAACAAATCGGCGAAGGGGGTATGGGCACAGTCTACGTTGCCGAGCAGAAGGAGCCCGTACGTCGCAAAGTGGCCTTGAAGGTCATCAAGCCAGGTATGGATTCGTATCAAGTGGTGGCCCGCTTTGAAGCCGAGCGTCAGGCATTGGCCATGATGAATCATCCCAATATCGCCAAAGTTTTGGATGCCGGGACGACTACCACAGGTCGGCCTTATTTTGCAATGGAACTGGTCAAGGGAACTCCTATTACCGAATTCTGTGATCAACACAAGCTCGATACCCGTGAGCGGCTGCAGCTGTTTATCACGGTCTGTCAGGCGGTTCAACACGCCCATCAAAAAGGTCTCATTCATCGCGATCTCAAACCCAGCAATGTGTTGGTCGAGATTCATGACGTCAAACCCGTACCCAAAGTGATTGACTTTGGCGTGGCCAAAGCGATTGGTCAGCAATTGACGGACAAGACGCTCCACACCGGCATTAGTCAGATGATCGGCACGCCGTTGTACATGAGCCCCGAGCAAGCCGGACTGAGCAGCATTGATGTCGACACGCGCAGCGATATCTATTCGTTGGGAGTATTGCTCTACGAAATCCTCACCGGTCATACGCCTTTCGAAAGCGAGACTCTGCGCAAGGCCGGGT
>JANLUJ010001227.1:0-4778 GCA_031363425.1 Pirellula sp. | reverse complement strand
GCCGCAAGAAGCTCAAACGAGGCACGTGTGGCCTAACCGATCTACGTCAACGACTAGACCAGTGCTTCCAAGCGGATCCGCAATTGGTAACTTGGCTATTGGTTTTTGGTGAGCTACTCTGCAACATGCAAATCGGCGATGGCCTAGGAATTGCGGCAAAGTTTAAGACATCATAGTTAGGAGACGGGCAGACTGAAAAGTACCAGTAGCACGACGCGCGAGCCATTGAATTGGAAACCGGAATCACTAGTGCCACGGATTGCAAGTTTTGTTGCACTGTGCAATCTAGTTACCAGGCTCTGCCTGGTAACTAGATGCAAGCGAGGCTCCGCCTCGCCGAAATGCCTTCTAAGTTTGTGAACTCCGGACGCAGGAGCCTCCACGGCAGTGCGTTCCCAGGCAGAACCGCAGAACCTGGGAACGAGTAGTCCCCTGTGCAACGCTAGTTTCAATCGGTGGCACTAGCTTGCGCGTCGTGCTAGGTAGGCTGAAACCTACCGGTTGAGCCTGAGGCATTAGCCGATCAATTACGCTGCAACTTCTCTCTTGCTGCGTTTCTTCCGCCACTTGTGACCAATGCTGAGTCCAACGCAGCCAAACGCCATCGCTCCTAAAACCATTGAACTTGGCTCTGGGACGGCTGTTACGGCAAACGAAATCTGGTAAATGTTTGCAGCGCTGTTCGGCAAAAGTGTACTATCAAATGTATAACCAGCAGCGGTGACCAGTCCATTGTAGGTTGCGAGTTCCGAGCGATCAAAAGCGATAAGTCCATTTTCAGCGACTCTTAGGTTATTGTCCCCAATCTGCAGAAAAGCAGCGTTCGCAGCAATCGCAACCTCGGAGTTGTTGTCCCAGATTTGACCAGCCGTTTGAAAGATCGAGTTGATTGCTAAAGTACCGTTGGGATTGAACAGTTGAAAGGCTGCTGGGTTGTCATTGCCCAGGAACAAGTCGTTGCTGGGAATGACCATTGTGCCAAAAGTGAAGAATCGATTATTTGCATTTGCGGTATCGAATACAAACGAATTGGAGGCCGTTGTTCCCGGCAAAAGTGCGCCGCCAACCGAGCCAAGAATGGCATTCGGTTCTGCTGCTGCGAATGCAGGAAACCAAGCTGCACCACTACCACCTTCGGCGATGGACGTGATAGCCGCTCCGGCTGCTTGACCAGCATTAAACGAATCAAACGTTCCGTTTCCAAAACCAAGTCGAAGCGGTGCAAAGCTAACGCTATTTGTTGGCGCCAAGTTCCGAATCGTCACCATCACCGACATGATTTCGGCCGATGCGGTTGATGCCATCGCACCCAGGCTAAGCGCCCCGCAAATCAGTGCCATTCTTGATAGTCGATACATACCCATTCTCGTAACTCCTGCAAAGTGATCTCTGTTTCATGGCGACGGAGTGCCGCAGCATGTATGCAAGAGTTTGGTTCCAAATGATTCCTGTTTCTGTGAGGAAGATTACATAGGCAAAAAACTTAGTCCTGTTTTGATCCATTCTCATAGCTATTCCGCATTTGCGACCGCTCAAATACAATTGAGGAATGGCAAAAGCACTTTGGCACGTCGGTAATTGTTCACTTTTCCAGCAGCTGTCTCCAGCACAGCTAACCATCCTGGAACAAAAAGCTCGTTTGCGGACGTTCGCTAAAGACTCCGCGATCTATTTGCCGTCCGACCAAGCTGACAGTGTATTCCTTCTTGCCGAGGGTCGAATTCGACTTTGTTCGAATACTCCAGACGGCAAACAAGCGATTATGGCTTTCGTTGAACCCGGGGAGGTTTTTGGCGAATTGGCCCTTTTTCATTCCAGTAACCATGAGGAACGAGCCGAGGCGGCGACGAACTCCACCGTCATCCTGTTACCCGGCGACGAGGTCAAGCAACTCATGGAGAATTGTCCTAAATTGGCGATTGGCGTCACAAAATTAATAGGTTTTCGTCGAGCTCGAATCGAAAGGCGACTTCGAAGTCTGTTGTTTCGATCCAACCGAGACCGATTGATCCAGCTATTGGTCGAATTGGCAGAGCAGTATGGCAAAAAACATCCTTTGGGAATTGCGATTAGCATATCATTGTCACATCAAGAACTGGCGTCCATCATCGGGGCGACCCGAGAAAGCGTTACCATGATACTTGGCGATTTGCAATCAGAAGGCTTACTTCAAGTTTCCAGACAAAGGCTTCTGATCTTGGATCTCGATCGTCTCGCCAACATGGTCCAGCTAACTGCGCCTAGCGTCGGCGATGTTAGCCGCTCCGAGTCAAAGTCGATGCAGTTCCGTATGGGAGACCATAAGCGACCCGAAAATTTGCATGATTCCGTTGGTTTGTGAGCTTGCTAACACAGCGGTTCGATCCGTTTCCCGATATTATTAGAAAAGTAGTTGCAAACAAGTGGTTGGCGTTCGTCAGGTGCAACCTGATCGGTTCCAACTCGTTCCGAGATAAAAAATGAAATCTATTGATACAAATCAAACGAGCTGGTCGAAATGCGAAACGGGTGCATTGGGTCGATACGCAGAACGCCAAAAATCACGAATTATGAAACGCCGCGTTGCAAAAGTGGTCAGCGTTGCAGCGGTCTGCTTGATCAGTGTATTGGCTTGGAGTGCATTCGGCCCCCAAATGAATGCTTCGATGGAACCTAGCTATGGGGGAATTGTCTGTTCTAAAGTGAAAGCTGCAGCCAAGGCACACCTGGCTGGAACCCTGGACCAAATAACGGACCAGAAAATTAACTTGCATCTGAATCAATGCCCCAAGTGTCTTTCGTACATGCAGCAACTTGGAAGCACACAGGCGCGGAAAACGAGCTTGCCATCCAATCGAGAGCGAAGTGTTTCCAAGACTTCTTACCTGATCGAATCTCAAGTCAGGTGAATCCCACCGGCTTGACTGGTGGATCGTTCGGGCTTGTTGGCTACCCATGCGATCAAGATACAACGAAACCAATCGAGGTAGCAGGACCCACTAATGATAGTTCAATACTTGAGCGAATACATAACGGCGATGAATGGGGATGGACAAAAGATCGCTGCATTTGAAGAGCGGTATGGCTACACGCCAAAGCCTCATCTGAGGGATGGAATCAAGGATTCACGATACTATCAGTTGTCAAACTATCATCCGAACGAACATAGCCGCCGCGACGCGGCAGTTAGGCTTTTTGCGGTAGTCGTTCACGAGCCCAAAGTAGCTCCTCCTCGGGGCAAACAGCGCGAAGTGATCAGGCAATGGCTAATATGGCTTAGCAGGCGTCAGGCTTACTTGAGCGTTGAAGAACTGGTAAACCTGTGCAAGAGGGAAACCGGCATCGGTAATGCTGAGACGATCAATAGCATTGTCAACCAAACTTCTGAACTAAACAATTGGCGAAACGCCCCTTCGGTTGTAACCGAAACGCAAAGAATATTCGAAACTGTAACGAGTGCAGATGCGGTAGACGCTGCAAAAGTGACGGACGATGAGCTGCTGAATATCCTCAAGAATGATGAAACGTACCGTGCAGCCAATGCCAAAGACAGAAGGACCATGAAAAAGGCATTTGCGAAAATGAGCCACGAAGAAAGAGCTTTGTATTTTGCGTTGGATTGACACGCAAGCCCACGGCTATTTTCTGCAACCTCTTCGAGATACGCTGCTATTGATACTCAATCCATGCAATCCCATTCGAGGATCGCACGACCCGACGAGTTACACTAAAATCCCCCTCAACGGCATCTCTCCCTATCTCTCCACCCATCTAACTTTCGAGGCGATCCTTCCAATGCAATCGAGCAACCTACGCATCCACATCGCAACTGCACTTTTCATAGCCTTGACGATACTTTGCCCCCGCACCGCGTTTGGGCAGGAACCGGCTAAGCAATCATCGCCACTAAAGGTCCTCTTGGTGGCAGGTGGCTGCTGTCACGATTATGCTTCGCAGACGAAATTGCTCAAGGCGGGGATCGAACAGCGAATCAAATCTGTAGTGACTATCGTGTTGAGCGAAAATAAAACGACGAAGGCAGTTTTTGATATCTACCAATCTGACGACTGGGCAAAGGGCTACGATATCGTCATACACGACGAGTGTTCAGCGGATGTCACCGAGAAACCCTACGTCGACCGAATTCTCAAAGCACACCATTCGGGTACACCTGCAGTAAATTTACATTGTGCCATGCATAGCTACCGATGGGGCGAATTCCGCCAGCCTGTTGAGCTTAGTGCCGACAACGCTAAATGGTATGAAATGATTGGAGTGCAGTCGACCGCGCACGGTGCCAAAACGCCAATCGATGTCGTTTACAGCAATTCCAATCACCCAATTACCAAGGGCCTCAAAGACTGGACGACCATCGACGAAGAGCTCTACAACAATGTCCGTGTTTACGAGGGAACTACGCCACTGATCACAGGCAATCAGGTAACACCACCGAGCAAGAACGAACTTCAAAAAGATCCAAACGCCAAGCCAGTGAAAGCCTCATCGGTTGTTGCGTGGACCAACGAGTATGGACCGAAAAAGACCAAAATTTTCAGCACTTCGCTTGGCCACCAAAATGAGACGGTTGGGGACCCACGGTACCTGGATCTTGTCGTTCGCGGTCTTTTGTGGGCGAGTGGCAATTTGACTGCAGACGGCCAGCCAACGCCATCTTTCGCAAAACAATAATGGGATCCTAAAAGAAACGGTGGGGCAAGGCCCATCCGGGATTGCTGTGGATCGTTGCTTGCGGAATCAAGACCGTTAAGCTCACAGAGCGATCTCGGCAACATGTGTCC
>JANLUJ010001209.1:0-1155 GCA_031363425.1 Pirellula sp. | reverse complement strand
TTGCGCGTCGTGCTAGGTAGAGTTAAATCTACCGGTCGCCTTAACGTCAGAAAACCATTAAACACCAGATCTACTTCTTCCAGCGTTAGCGATCAAACTGACCGCAAACAGCACTAAGAAGAGAACAAATAGGATCTTCCCGATTGACGCTGCACTTGCCGCGATTCCACCGAATCCAAGAACAGCCGCTATGATTGCCAGAATAAAAAACGTAACTGCCCAGTTTAACATTTGAGGCTCCAATTCCAGTAAGGATAGTGTTATTAAAACATTGACCACCGGATTGACAGGTAAGGCAATCATCGTACCAACTGTGGACTCTACCCGTTATTTTATTTAGTTGCTTGATCACCGAACGTTTTGGTCAACGTTCTTCCTCGCTGGATGCAAAACTGGTCGTTCATCGCGCACTTCGCAAGTACTTTCCCCTTCTTTCCCTGTTTCGCGACTTCGTTCAATCAACCGCCATTTATGGCACGTCGATTGCTTTGCATATTCGCTGTGTTACCGAACAATTTTGAATCAATACCGAGTTCAAACCATGGAGAATAGAAATGATTAATCGAGAGCAGTTAATGGACAATTGGAACGGCGTAGTTGGTTCTGTTAAGGAAAAATTTGGTGAATTTACGAAGGATGAATTGGCCAGGGTAGAAGGGAATTTCGAACAATTGGTTGGTCTCATTCAACGAAAGACAGGGAAAAGCCGGGAGCAGATATCCTCCTTTATTTCTGAATGTTGTGAGTCGGCTGGCACAACGTACAGCCAAGTTGCTAATCGAGCATCTCACTATGCGGACGCAGCAGGAGAAATCATTCGAGACAATTACGACCGGGTGGCTACGGAAGCCAAAAAGGGATTAGATTACACGGCTCAGAATGTCGGTCGTAGGCCACTGGAGTCACTTGCTATTGCTGTTGGGTCTGGAATCTTGGCGGGGCTCGTTCTTGGGATTTCCATGACAAGTCGGAAGCGATAGAAATGGATGCATCGGAGCCAATAGGCGATGTGGATGAGCTGATTGCCCGTATGCACAGAGTTCGTGCATCTGGCTACAACCATGCCGGCGAGCTTCAGGGTGAAGCGATGCGTTTGGTGGATTGGAAGGAGTACGTTCGCTCCAAACCCCTGATGTCAATAGCGGTCGCTTCACT
>JANLUJ010001196.1:0-4126 GCA_031363425.1 Pirellula sp. | reverse complement strand
GAGCCTGAGGCGCTAGCCGATTTCTTTGGCATTGATCGGCTAGCGCCTCAGGCTCAACTGGTAGGTTTCAGCCTGCCGCTCGCCTAACTAAGTTGAGTGCCGCCCCGACCATCGAGTTGAAGTCCGCCTCTTTTTCAGTCGGAATAGGCGACCTCGATGACTTCGTCCAAACTGGTTCTGCCGGATTCCGCCAGCCGAATGCCTTCGTCAAGCAATGATCCGCAACCTTGCCGGGAATGGTGTGCTCGCAATGCGTCAATTGAAGCATTGGTTGAAATCAAGTCGCGAACTTCTCTATCGACGGTAAATACTTCGTAGATTCCAGTGCGGCCACGAAATCCAGTATCGTAACATTCACGACATCCTTGGCCGCGAACGAACTGACGTCGTCGGTCCCCTTGGTAGCGGATTGCATCGAGTTGTTCCGCCGCCGGATAGTAGCTCGTTTTGCAGGACGAACAGACCGTTCTGACAAGGCGCTGTGCGATAACACCTAACAAGGCGGCCGAAAGTTTAAAAGGTTCAATTCCCATATCGAGCAATCGAGTCACTGCACTGAAACTGTCGTTGGTATGCAAGGTGCTTAGCACAAGGTGCCCAGTCAGAGCAGCTTGAATGGCGATTGCGGCGGTTTCCGCGTCGCGAATTTCGCCGACCATGATCACGTCTGGATCTTGCCGCAAGATGGAGCGAAGCGCATCGGAAAACTTCATCGATTTCGTGTTGCTGACCTGAACTTGGTTGATCAAGTCGAGTTGGTATTCTACCGGATCCTCCACCGTGACGATGTTGCGCTTGATGGACTTGATCAGCTCGACGGCGGAATAGAGAGTGGTTGTCTTTCCACTGCCAGTCGGACCTGTTGTTAAGAGCAGGCCGTAAGGTCGTTTGAGTAGGCTCTTGGTTCGATTGAGGGCCGCTTCCGGCATGCCGAGTTTGTCGAGATAGAACGTAATGTTTTTGCGATCCAAAACTCGCATTACGATCTTCTCGCCGAGAATGGTCGGCAGGGTAGAAATTCGCAAGTCGATTTCACGGCCATCGACGGTCAAGTGGACGCGTCCATCCTGCGGCATGCGATGTTCTGAGATATCGAGTTTTGCTAGGACCTTGATCCTGGAAATCATGGCAGGATGGAATTCGCGTCGAGGTCTTAGTATTTCACGCAAGTGGCCGTCAACACGGTAGCGAACCAAAGAGGATTGCTGACCTGCTTCGATATGAATGTCGCTAGCCTTCTGCCTGATTGCGTGAACGATGATGTAATTCACTAGATTGATTATCGGGCTGCCGTCGGTTAGCGATTCGACGTCAGCTAGCGAGATATCGACCGCATCCGCGTGGATTTCTAAGGAGTTTTCCTCGAGGTCCGCCGTTACGGCGTCGACCGCAAAGTTCTCCTCATAGCAATGAGCAAGCATTCGATCGATGGCAGATCGCATTGCCAGGACAGGCCGAATGGGTTGCCCGGTGATTCGCTCTAGCTCGTCGAGTTGCCTGAGGTTGGAGGGCTCAGCCATTGCAACCGTAAGTCGGCCTCGAATGCTGAACAAGGCAAGTACGGAGAACGCTTCCGCCTTAGAACGAGGGATGCGACGAACAACGCTAGGGTCGATAATTCCGCTACGCAAACGGACTGACGGAACGCCGAGTTGCTGGCCCAAGAACAGGAGCAGGGTATCTTCCTCGACGAATCCCATCTCAAGTAGGGTCTCACCGAGCTGCGAATTGGTGTTGGAGTGTTGTTGAAGGGCCGCTTCAAGGTCGCCATCGGTTAGGAGACCTGCATGAACGAGGTTCTCGCCGAGCGGAATTGCTCTAGGTACCAGCGGACCAACTTTGGATCGACTGCGCTGAACGATGGAGATGTCTGTCGGAGGTTGGACTACAGCTTGGTTCATCGCGCGAAACTCCCCATCGCCTTGACCGCGTCATCGTAGACATGGAGTTCCTTGTCAATTCCGTTGATCCGAAGAATATCGCGGCATAGCGGGTTCGGTCGGGCAAGCACTATACCCCCACCAAGTTTGTGACATCTATCGCGAGCTTCAAGAAGCGCCTCGAGTCCGATGCTATCCAGGAGTGGAATGTGGCTGAGGTCGAAAACGATGCGCGGCTGGCCATTCCCAAAGCAGCCTTCGACGGTATTCAAGAATGCGGTTTGGTATTCCTTGGTAAGCGGCAAAGAACCACTAATGGTATCCACCGCGCCGGAGCGTTTGCAAATGTACATGTCGAATCCGTGCGGTTAGCGAATCGGGAGTTCAAGAGTGAAACAAGAACCTTGATTCAGCTGACTGCGAATCGATACATTGCCACCATGAAGCCTGGCAACTTCTTGGGAAAATGCCAAACCAAGTCCAGTTCCGACCACCGCTTGCACTCGCTCGTCGCTGCTTCGGAAAAATTTGCCACACAGCTTCGGCATGTCCTCTGCCGAAATTCCAATGCCACTATCCTCCACCATGAACAGAACGCGAGTTGCATCTGCGTCGACACGCACAGTCACCTTGCCACCGTCTGAAGTGTACTTGATCGCGTTACTGACTAGGTTGGTGAGGGCGGCTGCCAACTTATCCTTGTCCGCCATGACCTTCGGCAACTTCGGGGCAACTGAGAAATCAAAGGACTGCTTCTTTTCGTTAGCCAAGGGGCGTTGGCTTTCGATAATCTCGCTGAGCAAACGCTCTAGCTGGACTTCGTGCTTTTGGATGGTGATCGCGCCAGCTTCCATTTGACTGATGTTGAGCAGTTCGTCCACGAATCGAGACAAGCGCGTGGCTTCGTTGTTGATCGTGTTATAAAAGGATTGTTGCTGCTCCACTGGAATATCGGTTGCCATGGCAAGCGTTTCGGAATACGCACGGATATTTGCGAGCGGTGTTCGAAGCTCATGCGTGGCCGTGAAAACGAATTGCTCGCGCGCCTTTTCTGCGAGTTTCTGCTGAGTCACATCTCGCAATGTCCAGATCGAATCGGTTGTGTCGTAACCGTCCCCTGTCTGAGCGATCCGGCTCAATCTCCAGACGCCCTGTGCAAGATCCGTTGATCGTTGAATCTCGACGACTTGCGTTGAATGGTTACTGCTGAGGCCACGAATTCGTTCCTGAGACGCTTCGTCTGCTTGGTCCGAAAGCAAACTGAGGATGTCCATTCCGACAAGGGCTTTGGAGTCAGCTCGTTTGAGTAATGTAGCGAATGAGCGGTTGAGCTGGATGATTCGTCCATCGGAATCGCAAACCGCAATTCCCTCGGTAAGGTTTTGGAATACAGCTTCCCACCGTTTGGCTTGTTGCGTGTGAATGGCTTCCGACAACCGCCTCTCGACACCATTCCATGCAGAATGCTCGTGAACTCGAGCAAGCAATTGGTTCCATCCAGCAGCCAGTGAATCGGTTGCGGGTAGCGGTCGCAATTCCATCACAGAGTGCGCATTTGAGTTAGCAAAACGAGTCAATTGCCGATCGAGATTTTCGTGCCAATGGGACGTGCGCCTCAGCACAAAGGAGCCGAACAATAGCAGCGCAAGCGGCAGGCCAACCGCCGCCGGAATGGATGCGAGGAGAGACCCATACCAAGAAAGGTAGATTGCCGTGACTGTAAAACAGAATAGCCCAGATAAACCGAAGAGTAGATACTGTTCGCTCAGCCGCCGTGTCAGACTGCGATTGTGTTGGGCTGCAAACATGAGATCAATTCGCTACTAAACGAGGTCGCGTAAGTTCACTTGGGGAAATCACCAGGCCTTCGAGGAGCGTCGTGAGTTCACGTATACTGAAGGGCTTGAATAGGATCGCTTCGAGGCAGAATCTGGATTTGAGCTCCTCACGGTCCAGTTCCAATCCTTTGGCAGAGCACATGACAATGCGCATTTCGCTCAGGTTCAATTCGTTTCGGACTCGGCTGCAAAGCTCCTCACCATCGAGACCCGGCATCTCGTAGTCCGTCACCAGAATGTCGAATGGTTGAGACGAAGCCAGTAGAAGCGCTTCCTTGCCATTCCGAGCCAGCGTGACAGTGAAGCCGGAGCGATTGAGGTTGAAACGAATAACATCGCCGAGGACAACGTTGTCTTCGGCGACTAGAACTCTTTTAGCTTCGGACATGGAGGTGACTACCAAGTTAG
>JANLUJ010001165.1:0-4049 GCA_031363425.1 Pirellula sp. | reverse complement strand
CCCAAGAGTAAATCGACTGCTTGCTGCTGAAAGGCATCGGTCGCACTCATTGACTCACTCGTATCGATGTCGCGTCGGATTCGATCCAGATCTTTCAGGAGACTTCGACGGTCGTTGAGTCGATTGAAATCCAGTCCTTTTGGCAATTGAAACATCTCTGCATTGGACAGCTTGCCAGAGTCAATACCAACCAAATCGTAGATTGGAAGTTTCGACGCCAAGTTGCCCCTGAAGGGATCGTATTGCTGACCTAGATAACCGCCGAATGCGATGTGACTCGGCGACCGGTAAAAGCCAACATAGGGTGGCATCGACGGATCATTGGTGCCATGATGCTTGGCGACTACAGAAGCGATCGCAGGATAGAGAGGGGCTTCTCGGTTGGTGCGTGGTTCGGCGTCAATGTTCCCAGTTTGAAAGACCATGTTCGGCTCGTGGCTGCTGAACTTGGCATCGACCGAGCGAATGATCGTAAATTTATCGAGCATCGCCGCTTGTTTCGGAAGGTGCTCACAGATATGGACGCCCGGTAGTTTTGTTTTGATGACACCAAACGGTCCGCGATTGTTCAATGGTCGATCAGGCTTAGGATCCCATGTGTCAATATGACTTGGTCCGCCCGTCATCCATAGAAGAATGATGCTCTTCGCTTTGGGTGTCGATGTTCCCATCGAGATCGCTTGAGCGCGCGAAGCCAGCAAGCCTGGCAGCGACAAACCTGCGAAACCGGCTAGACTTGCCTTGACCATGTTCCGGCGACTTTCAACGACAAGCCCTTCACGCGTCAAAGCGTTCATGGATTGAAAAGCGTGGCCGTGCGAATGACGGGCGCCGATAGGTGTCGCATAGATCGGACTTTGCATCGTTCCTCTTTCTGAACTGCGTTTATTCTAGTCGCTCGTGGCCGACGCTGCTAGCGCCGGCCCGGATGCTGGCAGCATCCGCCACGATCATTCCGGAATCAACTCCAAGCAGACAACTTTGTTTTCGCCACGTACATAGAGCAATCCGTGCGAGAGGACAGGCGGAGCCCAGCTAGGGGGTCTAACCAACGGCTTGCCATCTCGTGTGTCTCTTGTCTCAGCCAAGTCCATTTGAGCCACGATGGTTAGTTTGTCCTTGTTGATTTCGAGCAATTGAAGCGCGCCCTCCTCGCCAAGCAAAAGCAAATGATCATCCACGATCAATCCGGTCATTCGATCATGATTTCGCTTTGTCCATCGCACTTCTGGTTTCCATGTCGTCGAACCTACATTTGTGTCACTTAGTATGAGGCAACGCAGGTCGGTATCAGGTTGATTTCGCCCACTGCTGGCAAAAACGATGTTGCCATCCAACAAAGGGGTTGACCAATGCGCCCGAATGGCTTTTTCCTTAATGCCTATTCCATCGAGCCAAAGAGGCTCGAGTCCCTTCTCAGTGAGAGAAAATAACGCGCTTCCGCGCTCATACGCCTCTGAAATTAGAATTCGGTTTTTCCACAATAATGGGGAGGCAGCGTTGACGCTTTCCAACATGTCGGCTCGCCATGAAAAAAAGGACTCCTTGGAGCCATCGTTGGGGTCGAAGGTCAACAAGCCTTCGCGGACGAGAGACAAGCAGACATCATTGCCATCGATGTTATGAATCACTGGAGCTGAGTAACTAGCGAAATAGTTTCCAACTCGATAGAGTTCATTCCCGGTTTCTTTGTCGAATGCGACCATGGCTGTGCCGTTTGGCTTTGCGGACTGTACGCCACCGATCATGACTAGAAGCTTGTCCTTGTAGATCAATGGCGATGCCCCGACGCCGAAAAAATTCTGCGTAACGTTGTACTTTTCGTTTGTGTCAAGCTTCCACAAGGGAGCCCCGTCGGTCACGGAAAGACAAGCCAACATTCCAGCTACGCCGAGAACATACACCCGTTCACCATCGACGACTGGACTACAACGAGGCCCGTTGTTGTATCCATACGAGTCTCGGTATACTACAGGTGTGTCCCAATTCCAAAGGAGGCTACCGGTTTCGGCATTGAGACAGCTCAAACGCTCCGTGTTGCCAAATCGATCGAATTGAAACCATCTTCCGCTGGCAGCCACCCCGTTTCCGTATCCCATTCCAGTATCGGCGGTCCACAGCACCTTCAGACCAGTCGTTGGCCATTTCTGTAGAATTCCAACTTCGGGACTTCGCGAGTCGTAGTTTGGGCCAAGCATCCGAGGCCAATCGATTCCGTTTTTTCTGGTCCAAAGTGAACCGGCTTCATGAACCGTCGCAGGCCTCGGAGTGTCCGCCCGACATCCGGTGGAAACGACGATGAATAAGGCCAAAATAATTGGCGAAATTGAGATCGAAAAAAGTCGCATTTAGGAATACTCTATACGTCATGGAAGATTTAATTATTACTGATCATTTGATCGTACCCGCGAGCGAACTGGAATTGGTCTTCGCGCGTTCTAGTGGCCCAGGCGGTCAAAATGTGAACAAAGTGAACACCAAGGCGACGCTCTGTTGGAATATTACCAATAGTAACGTATTGTACCCAACGGCTATGGCGCGGTTGCGAGCTCTAGCTGGGAATCGGCTGACCGAAGCCGGGATCTTGCAGATTACCAGTCAAGTTCATCGCGAGCAGCCGAGGAATATTCAGGCTTGCAGAGAGCGATTGAAGAACCTCATCTTAGATGCGATGAAGCCGCCAACCATTCGTCGGCCAACGCAGCCAACACGCGGGTCTCAGCGACGTCGAATCGAAGACAAGAAAAGCGTCGCGGCAAAGAAACAGAACCGATCCACAAATAACTGGGACTAGTGTCAGCGTTTCAGCCAATGAACGCGCGCCTGTTATGAGCGGCAAGGCGTTAGCCGCCGGTATCCGAGTTCCATTTTCGCTGCAAATGCCGTCGCCCGCGGCTAGCGCCCAGCGGCTCATTAATCTAAAGTGATGTCTACGTGAACACTCTGACGCTGACCCCTGTCCTCAAGGATGCCAAGTCTCGACTTTGTGCCGTAACTTCAGACTTCCCTCTTCCAACTTCAAACTTCCTACGATGATCCCAACAGGCGAAGCGACAGCCATGCTGCCAACTGGCGGCAAGACCAAACCAATTACGGTCATTGGCACCGACAAGATCCGCGATACGTTCGACGAACTCTGCTTGCAGCAGGCCATCAACTCACGGCTAGCTCCAGGCGTTACCGATTTGATCCTCAATCCCGATGGGCACTGCGGTTACGGTGCGCCGATCGGGTGCGTGATGACTTCGCCGACCCATATTTATCCAGGACCAGTAGGTGTGGATATCAAGTGTTCGATGAGCTTGCTCCAGCTCGATTTACCCGAGGAAGCGATTCGGTCACGCGAGATTCGGCGCAGACTCATCGATGCTATTTGCGAACGCACTCCGACCGGTGCCGGGCGCGGACAACGTCATGCAGCCAAATCGCGTCCGGTAGACGAAACGCTTGGAAAGCAAGCGGTGATCGAGGGGGCATCCGAATCGGTATGCACTCAATTGGGTATCCCTCCGGAATGGGCGACCCGTTGTGAAGACTCGGCGCACGTCGGTCACGACGAGACGAGTGATGCGCTGGCATCGCGAATCGATTGGCATATCAACACCGGTACGTTTCGCAAGTTTGCAGACAAAGCATCACAACTCGGATCTTATGGCGGCGGAAACCATTTTGGAGAATGCGAAATTGTTCACGTCGACGACAATACGCGAGCACGGCAAGCGGCAAACGTTTTCGGACTAAGGGATCGGCATGTTGCATTCTTGTCGCATTGCGGTTCACGTGGTGTCGGTCATAACTTGGCCATGGGTCAGTTCAAGTCTTTACAAAGCAAGTTTACAAAGTGGGACATCCCTTTGCCTGGAAATGATCGCGAACTCGTCTATGCGCCGTTGGGAACAACAGAGGCGGACGACTATATCGATGATATGTCGCTCGGCGCGAATTTCGCCACAGTCAACCCCTTTGTTGGATGGCAACATCGTTTTTGCCAGCAGTGGGCGAAATCAACCTGATACCGACCTGCGTTGCCTCATACTAAGTGACACAAA
>JANLUJ010001403.1:0-10201 GCA_031363425.1 Pirellula sp. | reverse complement strand
CCCATCGAAACGATGGCCTGCTTAAACTTTTCATGGAGTTTCCAACGGGCTTCGGTCAACGTCTCGATGTGGAAGATCTCGCTTGGGACATTCCAGCGGATCAAAGCAACTTAATCGTTCGGGCTTTGGAAAATATGCGCTCCGCGTTAGGCAAGACCGGATTGGGCGCAAACGTTCGATTGATCAAACGAATTCCTGCGAAGGCCGGTCTGGGTGGTGGTAGTGCAGATGCTGCAGCAGCCATCATTCTTGGCCTCCTACTCTGGGGGAATTCGGAAGATTTTGACGTAGCTCGAATCATTGCAAGCAAACTTGGGAGCGACATCAATTTTTTCCTCGAAGGCCATCGAAACGGCTTTTGGCTTGCCAGATGTACGGGTAGAGGAGAAACCGTCGAACCGTTGTCGTGTGACAAACCACTTCACTTTGTAATTGCACACCCACCGCGGGGGTGCGGAACTAGGGAGGTTTTCGCGGCGCTAGACTTTGAATCAAGTCGGTTCCAATGCGAGAAACCAAATAAGCTTTTGAACAACCTGGAAGAGGGGGATGTAAACGACATTGGTGGGGGTATGTTTAACCGGCTTGAGGCTCCTGCATTAATAGCTACTGATTGGATCGAAAGGTCGAGAAAGTGGATCGACCGGTATGACCATCACGGTCAATGCATGTCGGGGAGCGGTTCGGCGAGGTTTTGTTTGTGCTCCACACGCGAACAAGCCGAGAAGATAGTTACTGATTTGCGGAGCGACGGCGGGATGCGAGCATATTACGCACAATCGTGGCAGTCATCAGGGATAGAAGAGCAAGTTAAGGGAATTAGAAACGAATCGTGAGTTTACCAACTCGCGACGAAAGGGAGTGCAGTAAACGCCATGGAAATCACCGAGGTCCGCATCAAATTGATGGAAGAGTCTGAAGATCGCCTTCGCGCTTTTTGCTCTATCACCATAGATCATTCGTTCGTCATCCGAGATTTGAAGATCATTGAAGGAGTCAACGGACCGTTTGTCGCCATGCCCAGCCGAAAGATGTCCGCACGCTGCGGAAAATGCGGCAACAAGAATCACCTCCGTAGCAGTTACTGCAACCAGTGTGGGACGCGTTTGCGTGGCCCACAAGACGTCCGCGAGGTCGAGGGAGGGGGCGGATCGAACAAAATGTACGCGGATATTGCCCACCCGATCAATCAAGCATGTAGGGACATGATCCAAAACTCGGTGATTCGCGAGTATATGGTGGAATTGGATAGAGCCAAACAACCAGGCTACAAGTCTAGGTATGATGATGAATACGTCGAATCGACGCATTCAGAAATCCAATCCCATCTTCAAGCCAGTCCCGAAACGTCGTCCGTTCCAAAACCGCATTTCTTGGACGCTGATAAATCAAACAGCGCCAATGCACCAACCAACCCAGACAAACGCAATTTTGGTGATGGCGTATTCTAAGCTTACTCTAAATGCCTGCGCTATCTAAAACACCACGTTTTAAATTGTCGTTTTAACTTTTCAAAATACGTCGTGATTGCTTCCCGTATTTGGGGTAGGGAAACTTCGCGAGGAACTGCGGAAGATCCACGAGGGATGGTGCGGATTGGGACGCGAGGCAAGCGGGACATCGACACGGCGCTTCACACGTCGGCTTTCGATGAGCCAAGAAGTAAGGTGTATGGTTTTCAAAGGCCCAAGCGTTCCGTTGGCCTAAATCTTCTTCTGTATCAACTGCGCCACCAACTCTGGGTTTTTGGCTTCCTTTAAATGCCTCAGCTGATCGGCGGGAACGCCAATTCTTTCCAGGTGCATGAACAGGCTATCCCATACTTTTTCACGCTTCTTGCCTTCTGCAAGGTAGAGATCAGTCAACAACTCCTGCGCACGTTGTAGCGATACATTGTCCTTGTTGTTGTAGTAATTGCGGATGACCGATTGCTGGTACCGCGAGTAGTTCTCCGCAGCCATAGATATGTCTCGTTTTGTAAAATGAACAATACTTGCTTGGTTCGTTTAACGCCGAGCCGAAGGCGACGATGAGTGCTCTCAATGTCGCCATGGCTAAGTCAATCGGGATAACTACACGTCGATCTTGAATTCTTCTCGCTGCATACGGGTTCGCATCGCATGGGCTCTATTGGAATTATCGAATACAATACAATGATTCAAAGGACCTAATGTAAATACCGTCGTTTGCAAAGACGGGCGTAGCAACTATATTCCCCTCAAGTCGGTTTTCACTGACGATTTTGGGTTCCGAGGCATCGGCTAATACAAAGGTCATGCCGTCTTCTCGCACGCAATAGATGTTGCCATTTGCTGCTACGGGTGAACTGGAATACTGGCGATTGCTTTTCGGTAATTGCTGCGACCATATCGTTTCGCCCGAATCAGGCTTCAAGCAATAGACCATTCCTTTGTCACCCAACAAAATAAGCCTCCCGTTGCTTATCGTCGGTGTGGGAACGTCAGAACCCATCCTAGTGATCCAAGCGGTCCGTTTGTCATCAGGCAAATCCACGTCGGTTCGTAGTGCCGTAAGGGTATTGCCTCGAGCGTAGGGGCAAATGACTAGACCATCGATCGCGAGCGGCGATGAGATCGAACGAAAGTAGCCGTTGTTTTCTGGATTGAAACCACCGAGTTTCCAAAGAAGCTTGCCATCCGAAACGGCGTGCGCCGTCACGTGGTCTGCCCCGACGGTTACCAAAGCATCACCTTCTTTGAGTTTGGCAACTGTGGGCGTCGTATACGCTTGATTCGCTTCCTGATTGACGTCTAGCCAACGGTCCGCTTTCCAAATTTCTCTGCCAGTTGATTTGTCTAGCGAGACCAGAAAACTTGGTCCGGTTTGCATCACTGCAATCACGATGGAGTTGTCGGTTAAGACTGGCGACGTCCCTAGGTCCCACCACAGCGAATCAGGACCGTACTTCTCCTGAATATTCAAAGTCCATACCACCTCACCGGATTGACTTACACAAGCTAGGTCGCCACTTTTGAAGTACACATAAATGCTCTTGCCGTCGGTGACGGGTGATGAGTTGCTGCCGCTGGCTTTCGCGTTCTTACCAGCTCGCTCCATTCCAAACGGCTTTTCCCAAACCGTCTTTCCCTCTTTGTTTATGCACAACAGTGTGTTGATTCCATCTTTGCCAAGTGTAACGAATACGTTTTCGCCTATCACAATCGGCGTCGACGCACCGCGACCTGGCAATGCAACTTTCCAAACAATGCCTTTGTCCTCACTCCATGAGGTTGAATACTTGCCCGGTAAGGCGGTGCCATTGCCATTTGGACCTCGCCAGGACGGCCAGGGTGTTTGCGAGAAAGCAAACGGACAAGCCACGATCACGAAAATTATTGCTAGAAATAAACGATTCATAGACGTAGGGTTTGGCATGGAGTTGCGATTAAGTGGCATAGATTGCCAGCCTGTGTGCTAATGGGGACAGGCATTCATTCTGTCGATTTCAACGTTAGTCGGCAATCGGACGGAGCACAATGGATCGAATATCCATTACCGCTGCCCCTTTCTTGCTTTGAGGCCGAACCGCCAATCGATAGTTGCCCGCCCTCAGTTTCATCGAGCCAATGTTTTCGATAATCATGTTTTGAAAATGCCCGGTATCTCGGACGATCCACTGAAGCGACTCGCTGCCTACCTCCAATCGAACAACAGATCCACCGTTATTCGATCCACAGCCACATTGAACCTCGATTTCATACAATCCGTCCATTGGAACAGTTAGATCCCAGTCAGCCCAGTCGTCGACTTCGGTCCAATAACCGAGCACGTTCTTGTACGTTTCTGGCTCATACCGGAGTTTTTTTCCGTGCGGTGTACCCGTCGCGGCCGTCAACGTGATCTCTTTACTTGCATCCTTTAGTTCTGCTTTTTTGCCCGATACGACGCGGTTCATCTCCGTTCGCCATGCCTTCCATTTCTCCCCAACCGTTTTGGCACCCGGGCCAGCGTCCAGACGCGTCGGATCGGAGTCGACGTAAAGTAGTTTATGAATTTCCGGCTTGGCATTTGGATTCGGAACTCCAAATTGCACTCCCAATCGCTTTTGCCATTGATGGAGCGATTCCGTCAGTGCCGTCGCGGTTTCAGGGTGGTTTTTTGCAACGTTGTTCCTTTCGCCGATGTCCTTCTCAAGATCATACAATTCGACCCCGCCATCCTCCAGGTACTCGATCAATTTCCAATTGCCTTGTCGCGTCGCTGCAGCTGGTCGACTGCCTTGATTGGTGTAGTGAGGGAAATGCCAGAAGAACAAACGCTCTTTCGTTGTGGATGCCGCAGTGTCTTGAAGCCAACTTTGTTTCAAGCTTACCCCATCCAAAGGTCCGACGGTTTTTCCCGGTTCCAATCCCACGACCTCCAAGAGCGTCGGCAACAAGTCCATCAACGATACCGGTGTTTCCAAGGATTGTGCGGCCTTGATCTTGTCCGGCCATCGAACAATCAAAGGAATCCGCAATCCACCTTCGTAAAGGTATCCTTTGCCAGCTCGAAAAGGACCATTGTGCGTTACCGGCAAGTCATGAACCTCAGGCACATGGAGACCTCCATTGTCGCTCGTAAAGATCACGATCGTTGGACGTTTCAGTGCATCGACGATGGTTAGTAGTTTACCAATGGCTTTGTCAAGCGACTCAACCGTGGCTGCATACAATGGATTGAATGCGATTGCGTTTTTTTCGATTAAGTCTTTGGGGGCAGCCAATGCGACGTGCGGTGAGTGCTGAGGAATGTAACAAAAGGATGGCATGTCATTCGTTGATTTCAAAAAGTCGATAGCAGCATCAACGATTGCATACTCATTCTTGCCCCCCTCCTTCTCGTCGGTTGCGCCGTTCCCCTTTGGCTCCATGGCTACGTCAAATCCTTGCTCCATCGGTCCCGCTTTGCCACCTCCTAAATGCCACTTGCCAAACAACCCTGTTCGATATCCAACCCCTCGTAGCAATTCGGCAATCGTTTTCTCGGCCAACGGTAGATGAGATTGGATGCGAGGGTGCAAAAGCAACTGCGATTCGGCATCTGGCCGTCCTGGCAAAAAGGTCGTTAGATGCAAACGCGCACAGGACTTACCCGTCATCAGCGCCGCACGCGATGCAGAGCAAATGGAAAGTCCACAATACGCGCTCGTATAGCGTATCCCTTGGCTGGCGAGCTTATCTAGATTGGGTGTGTTGTGATCGCGTCGTCCGTAACAACCTAGATCAAAAATTCCAAGGTCATCTGCTACGATCAAAACGATGTTGGGTTGATCATTCGATTGTACTGCTTTTGCGAACGAACAACCAAGAATCAAAAAGACCAACGCAAAGCGGAAGAATACGATGATCCTGGAGATGTTAGCATTGGAGAGTTGCATAGTATTTGCTTGAGTGGAGGGAACCGGACGGTGCATCTCGCCCATAGTCTAACCGATATCCTCAAGCTCCATCAATTGTCACTTAATTTTCAACGCTTCGATACAACGAGTATGTGTCTAGCGATAAACTACTTGTTCTGCCAATATTTGAAATTTGGTCAGTTAAGCGATCGGCAGTCTGAAATCTACCAGTAGCGCTGCCCCCAGGCTGTGTGTTCCTGTAGCATGGCCCCCTCGGCCGTGTGTCACTCGGACCAGCCACGATCGCCCCTAGAGATCCTTTGCCAGAAAACGAACCCAAAAGATGAAACACCTCTTAGTCTTTCCTGTCTTGATAACGCTTTTCAACTTCGCTTGCGGCCAAGAGTTTAACAATCTACCTGTCACCACGCAAAAACCTCCGTTGCACGGCCGGCATTGGATGGCGGTAACAGGCAAACCTCTCGCAGCGACTGCTGGCGCAATGGTGTTTAGCAAAGGTGGAAACGCCGTCGACGCATCTTGCGCAATGCTGGCAGCCACCTGCACCATGTGGGATGTACTGAGCTGGGGCGGTGAAACCCAAGCCCTCATTTACAATCCGCATACCAAACAAGTCATCGCGATCAACGCGCTCGGCGTTGCGCCAACGGGAGCAACGGCTGAGTTTTACAAAAGCAAGGGAATGAAGTACCCGCCAGAATACGGTCCACTTGCCGCAGTCACTCCGGGGACGCCAGGTGGACTCATGACCATGCTCGCCGAGTATGGTCGACTAAGTCTCGCCGAAGTGCTCGCCCCCGCGATTCAAATGGCAGAAGGCTATCCGATCGAAGCGCAAACCGCCAACTCGATCGAACGTGGGAAAGCCCAAATCAAGAAGTGGCCCTATTCAAAAAAGGTTTTTCTGCCTCACCTCGACGAAAAACGCGAAGCTCCAAATGCCGGCGAAATCTTCGTCCAAAAAGATCTGCTTGCGACTCTTTCCAAACTTGTCGAAACGGAACGTCAAGCTCTTGCAAACGGCCGAACTCGCAAAGAAGCGATTTATGCTGCTAACGAACGTTTCTACAAAGGGGATATCGCCAAGGAGATTGCGCGCGGCTGCCAAGAACAAGGCGGACTAATCACCGAGCAAGACCTCGCCACATGGCAAGTGAAAATCGAGGAGCCCGTCAAGACGAACTACAAGGGAATTGAAGTCTACAAACTGCAACAGTGGACCCAAGGCCCCGTCATGTTGCAGATGCTCAACATCCTCGAGAACTTTGACTTGAAGCAAATGGGCTACAACTCGACCAACTACATTCACACGCTCTACCAAGCGATGAATCTCGCTTTCGCGGATCGTGATTTCTATTACGGTGACCCAGCCTTTGCACCCGAGGAACCGATGCAAGGGCTATTATCGAAAGAGTATGCAAAGGAGCGAAGCAAACTTATCGATCCCGTTAAAAATAATCCTAAGATTGGACCAGGCGACCCGTATCCCTTCGAAGGAAAAGTGAACCCATTTGTTAATACTCTCAACAAATGGGCCGACTCGAATGCGAGAAAACACGTTATGGGCAATCCACTTTCCGACGAAAAGTTTCTAGAGAGCTTTCAATCCGGAACGACCTCGGTCGAAGCCGCTGATGAAGAAGGCTGGGTGGTGAGTATGACCCCAAGCGGCGGTTGGGTTCCAGCCTGCATCGCCGGCAACACCGGTATTGGCCTTAGTCAACGCATGCAGTCTTTCGTGTTAGACGAAAACGAGAATCCCTTCAACGTCGTGGAGCCAGGCAAGCGTCCTAGAGTTACGCTTACGCCGACATTGGCCATGAAAGACGACAATCCATACCTTTCGTTTGCGAAACAAGCCGGTGATGAACAAGATCAACTGCTTATCCAATTTTTTCTAAACATTGTCGAGTTCAACATGACGGTACAGGAAGCATGCGAAGCGCCGAGTTTCAAAACGCTTCAAATGCATTCCAGTTTTGGTGCCCACGAGAAGAGTCCCGGTGGCCTAACATTAAACGAGCAAACACCGGCGTGGGTTCGGAAGGACCTCAGTCGAATGGGATACAAATCGACCTTTCAAGAGCGAACTTCAGGTCCAATCAATGCTATCTGGTTTGATTGGAAGCACGGAACACTATGGGGCGGCTCAAGCAACCACGGCGAAGACTACGGGATCGGGTGGTGAGGCTTTAGTAAAAGCCCTCTAGAGCATTGGACGCAGCAGGTGCAATTCGCTATTGCCGAAGGTTGACAAGATTTGTGCGGATTCAAAAATACCGCAGGCTTGTCCTGCTGGATCATTCTGCTTTCAGGCTAAGTGCGACACTGCCACACGTGGCAGCTTGCTCTGATGTCCGATGCATTCGAAATCGACTTCCGAAAAGAAAGGTCGCCGCCGATGCAGTCAAAATGGCCCTGACGATTCGCAAAACATCAACATAGAGAATGGATTTACCGACGGCAAAATCGAACATGAATTCGCCAAGAAGAGCCGCAATAATACAAACGGTAACCATCCAGCCAACGCAGTTTGCAATCGCGTTTTTCCATAGCGCTAGGACGATCGCTATTGTCATCGCCAACGCAACAATTGCAGAATTTGCAATCACGAAAGACCATGGGACAAAGTAAAAGGAGCGAAGACTGAGCTGGGAAGTACCAAGCGGCTGACATACCAGCGCGAGCAAACCGATCAGCCACAAAAAATCTCGGATGGAAAACTGCGATTTCTTTCCTTTCTGCTTTGCTTTCGTGTTCCGGAAACGACTGAGCGATAATCCCAAGTAGTTTAGAAAGAAACAAGTAACCAGAACCATTGACGCGGTTACCATGAGAATGCCAAGAGCATAGTGGACTCGCTGATTCGAATTATTGGAAAACTCCGAGACTACCACGAGGATATAGGCCGATTGACGATTAACTACTTCGCACATCAAATTGGCGATCATCCAATTCCCAATTCCGATGATGATGCACATCGGTGCGACCAATTTGACTAAGTTCTTTCGGGTACTCGCGACTTGCATACAAGTCACTGCGAGAAGACCAAAGAAGATACCCGATGCATATTCGTAGATGATTCGGGAATCATCATACGGCCGACCAGTTGCTTGAAGTCGCCAAACTGCGATCCCAAGCAGCACACCTCCAACCAACGAGACATGCAACCAAGCACTTCCGCCATTCCTTGCGGAATAGATCAGCCAAACGACTGCCCAAGCGATCGTCGCAGCGACTACGAATCCTATCCAAGCAAGCCATCTCTTAAGTGGAAAATGAGACTCGATGACTGTTCCATCCAAGATGTCTCGCTTTATAAAACTTAGTCCCCATCGATAACCACTTTCTACTATCGACGTTTTGCCATTGGTCTCCATCGTGGAATAGCTGAAATGTGGATCGTGTGCCAATTCGCTTACTATCTCACCCGTTTTACGATCGACGACGATCAACTGGGATGCCGCTGCATTGGTATTCATAAAACCACCAAGAACAACTAGCTCGTCGCTCATTCCGATTCGAATTGATTTTCCAAAACTTTGAGCCGATAGATACGAAGGTTTCTGTAGCCCGACGCGGTTCTCTAGGTCAAAGTATGACAACTCACCGAGATGTTCTTCCCAGCAAATAAAGTTCTCGTCCCAATCCCAGTTTCCTTTTGCTAAATCCAAACCCGGGATTTCAAAGGTGGATACGAGCTCGCCGCTTTCGGAATGTACCTCGATTGCACTGTCAATTGTTGAACGGCTGTAAATCAAATTGCGGTAACAATTGACGTCGACGGAGTGAGTATCTTGGAGCTGACCGGGCTGCCTGTATGTTGGCTTCGGTCCGATTTGCCAGCTTTGAATCTTGGCAACTTCTCCTTGTCGCGAAACTTCAAATATCTCGAATTCTCGCTTATCCCCAATTCGACGAACTCTTCCAAAGCGATTCATTCCGAATTGGAATACTTGATCCATATACTCCCTTGGAAACGGATAGGATGTTAGATCTCGATTCTCACTTGCGAGATCAACGACGTAGACATTTCGAAGGTCCATGGCCACTGCGAATTGCTCGGACAACACCAAGGGATAGTCGGCATGATTGCCGCCAATAGAAAACCGAAAGGTCCTTTTAACTCGTCCTCCTTCGTCTAGTTCTGTCGCGAGCCAGGGATCCGGCTCTGGCGGCGAATTGTCTATTTCAAAAAAATCTTTGCGAGGTCTTCTCTTTGATGGAACTCTCTCTACCTTGAATCGGGTCCCCTTTGCGATGAATTCATGAGACCTAGTTCGGTCGTAACGGATTCCAATTTCTTTTGATTGAAAGTCGTATTCCAGTAACCCGCAATCTCCTGGCTTGGAAGCTAGGCGAACGGAGACCGTATTGCGATGTGAATCCGGCGTGGTCCAAATGTGGGACCAATAAGTTTGCTTTCGCATAGCCGGAACCGTTGCATTCAATTCATGAATCGCAAACAGCAAAGCAATAAGCCAAACGACTAAGCACGTGTAAAGTGCATACTTTCGCCAGGAGTGTTGTGGCGGTTGCGGTATCGTCATCCTAACGTCCTGTGCTCAATGGTCTGGCCGTCGACTAGGCCACTCGATATGCGTGAATGGATTTTATACAAGAATCTCGACCGACACACGTACCAGTAGCACGACGCGCGAGCTGAATTGGATAGCACGACGCGCGAGCTAGTGAATTGGAAGCTGGAATCACTTGCTTGCACGGTTTGGAGTTGCACACTTGCTGCATTTATCGCGAAGCGATTACAGCCATTAGCCGGTGGTAAGCGCAGCGCCACCACCGGTAGATGACGTTACGCGATTTTTGCATCCCGAAGGG
>JANLUJ010001117.1:0-9834 GCA_031363425.1 Pirellula sp. | reverse complement strand
CCCAAGATCGCTAAGTTTTTTGCCGCGTTTGGAACCGGCTTCGATACTGGGTACGGCAGTTCCTCGATTCCAGCTCGTTCAAATGGTACCCTCAAAAGATTCGTACAACTCGCGCTTGATCCGCCATGTTCTCTTGTGAAGTAACCGCCTTTCGGAACGCGTCTAGCCTGAAAATCAAATGAAAATGTTTCCATCGTGTCAAGCGATGCATTGAGTACTCGTCCCAAATCCTCTCGAAGGGACTTTCCTTCGATGTTGGGCCTCACCCATTCCGAGTACCAAGAAAATGTGGAATGAAGCGCGGTTGTAATCGGGACACATCGCCACCCACCTTCATAGATCTCAACAGCGGAGGGCTGAAATAATTCTACATGCGTAATTGGATCCGTTACGCGTCGCGTCACGTAAAGCATTGCATGCGGCGCCACACCTGGATCCTCCAGAAAGCTCTCCAAAAGTCCATCGCCGGGATGATTCAGTTCAACAATACCGATATCACCGGAATGAAGCTCGATACCTCTAACGCGTATGCGGTCTGGGTTCCCATCGACATAATCGAGTTCCGACATTTCCGAATTGCTAAGCCACTGCGAATGATCAAAACTACCTGATTTTCGAGAGGGGCGGAATTTCGAAATGCGTTTTGGCCCCAAACGCCGAAACAATTCCGAGGGTGAACCAAGCTCCACCAAACCAGCCCTCGCATCCTCAGGGCTAGCGTGCTCTGCCAATAGTGTGGCAACCGCATGACCGCTGGCCAGGTCTCCTACCAGCCTCTGCCTGTCGATGAGATCACTTACAGCAGCGGGCCCAATTAGTGTTCGTACAAATGCTATCAATTTGCATATTTGCTCTAATTCATTTGCCCCCGCCGCGGGTACTAACTGAATCAACTTCTGGGCAACTCTCTTTGCCCACAAGGAACGGAGCAATCTCAACTGAACCAAAACTTCGGCAGACGTGTTGTTGGCCAACGAGTCATACCGACTATTGATTTCATTTAGATATCGAATCTTTTGCTGAAATCCCCCACTTTCAAGCACCGGTAACCACTCCCGTATTCGGTGGACCAGAGATTCGGATTCCCGTAAAGGGTTACTCAATTCAAACACCGATTTCGAAAGGATGGCGAAGATGGAGGTTGTACGGCATTCGTATCTCTGTTTTTGCAGGCCCCCAACGAGCTTGCCTCGTTGGAGCCAACGCTTATCGGCTAGAGGCGTGTGCCACGCGAACGCTGGTGACTCCCAGATTCCTGACACAAACGTACTTTAACTTAACAAATCCTGCAGTAGCTTTCCAGTCAAAAGGCTAGTCGAGCCACCATTCAACGACTCGTCCAGGATCTGCTTTGATTGTCAGCAGTATGGAGACGCAAATACCAAGATAAACGGCGACTAGGATTGCACAACGCATCCTTCGACTTCCGGCGATTGGAAACGGACAAACGAAGGATGCAATCAAACCAATTGGAACAAGAATTGGTGCACTTAGGAAGGCGACACTCGATATGAAGTAGGCAATATCCATTACGCCGCCAATGCTCTTGGGGTCATCCACCATGGGTCTTGGTTTGTGGCCTAGGACGATCCAGGCGACAAACCAGGACATATAGAAGCAGCCGGCGACAATGACAGGGCATGAATAGGCGGCGAGCCACAAAGTCAGCTTCCAGAGGTGTAATGCAATCGGCCTATCCGTCGAATGCGACGGTGGAGGCGCGGGCGGAGGGACAGTTGGTCGATATGGGTTCGAAGATGACACAAGATCTTTAACGGTGTTGGCTGAATACGTTCCTATTTGTTCCGCGATGCCTGCCTCAGACCGAATACGCGGCAGCTTTTTGTCCTAATCACTGAGGCCTTGCTCCGTCGCTTGCAGTCACTTTACTCAAGTACTCTTCACGTCGAAAGAGAAACGTCGGAAGTGCAAAGCAAATCCCAACAGCGAAGATCGCTAAAAAGTGCCAACCGAATCCGGTCATTTTTAAGCGGCGAGACTCCGACTTCATCCAGAAAGTGGCTGCGGTTGCAGTCACCAATAGGTCCCAAGTAAATCCTGAAATTACCCATGTTGCGAAAGGCGCCGCAAAGAACTCGCTCCATGCGGTTTCGCCTCGCCTCGTAAAGTGCAAACTGAAACATAAGACCGGAAGCAGGAATCCTGCCGCCGATAGAGAGCCATAGAACAAACGCATTGTAGTTTACCCCAAAAACCATTACATTTCCCCGCCGCTAGGGGCTTTAGTCAAGCCGATCAGTAGTATACCCGCCGAATTCGCCAGGTTTGGGTACTTTGGGTTGGGCGAAAAAACCTACGTCGATCTTTGGGAAAAAGGGTATGCTGCACCCAGGCATCCTGAGGTGCAGCCTAATATTGGAATCTCCTAGCGACTACTCTTCATTCATATTCTCGCGCCACGTTTGGAGCCAGCTCAACTGTGACAAAGACAATCCTCACCCTTGCATTCGCGTTCTTTTCAATCCACTCATCAAATGCTGCCGACAAGCCGAATGTCCTTTTCATTGCCGTCGATGATTTGCGGCCGGAGCTTGGTTGTTACGGGAACACGATTGTCAAATCACCGAACATCGATCGCATCGCAGCCCGTGGTATCGTCTTCAACAAAGCGTACTGCCAGCAAGCGGTTTGCAGCCCCTCGCGCACAGCGATCATGACAGGCTTGCGACCAGATGCGACAAAAGTGTGGGATTTGGTTACGCACTTTCGTGTTGCGCAGCCGAATTGCGTTACGTTGCCGCAGCATTTCAAAGCCAACGGCTACCACTGCGCAGCGATCAACAAAATTTATCACAAAGGCTTTGAGGATGGACGTTCCTGGAGCGCGCCTCATTGGTATTCATCGGGCAAATTCGTCGATACGGACCTTGCTGATTTCACCAAGCAGATTGTGACGAAACACGACGTTGCTGTTGAGGAGTTCATGGCACCGAAAGCCAAATCGGATAAGGATGCCAAGCCCGGGCCCGCCTTCGAAGTTAGCCTCAAGGACGAGTCCGACTTACCCGATGGCGCAGCAGCCGCAGAGGCAGTGAAACGCTTGCGCTCGCTCAAAGCCAAAATGGAGCCGTTCTTTCTCGCCGTGGGTTTTGCGAAGCCTCATCTCCCATTCGTTGCTCCAAAAAAATTCTGGGACCTCTACGATCCAAACACGATCCCAGTTCCGACAATAGACCACTTGCCGCAAGGTAGCCCGACGTTCGCCGGTCACAACAATGGCGAACTGCACAATTACCCCGGCGTCCCTACCGAAAACCCTATTCCTACTGACTTCGCGAAAACGTTAAGGCATGGTTACTACGCTTGTATCAGCTACACCGACGCACAAATTGGCAAACTGCTCGATGCGCTCGACAAAGAAGGGCTTGCGGACAACACTATCATTGTTCTTTGGGGTGATCATGGTTGGCAGTTGGGTGAACACGGTCTATGGCACAAGCACACAAACTTCGAAATCGCAACCCGTTCTCCGCTGCTCATCAGCGTTCCAAACGCAAAGAACGCCGGTAAGAAATGTGACGCACCTGTTGAGTTTATCGATGTCTATCCCACGCTGGCCGAACTCTGCGGCTTACCCCCAGCAACCACGAGAATCGACGGTACTAGCTTGAAGAATTTTCTGGACAATCCATCCGCAGCGGCCACCGATGTTGCAATCAGCCAATACCCACGCAAGGACCAATCCACTGGCACAGAACTGATGGGCTATAGCATTCGCGACAGCCGTTGGCGGGCCATCTTTTGGCGTGACCGCAATGGGCCGAACATCATTGCAACGGAACTTTACGACGAGCAAAACGATCCGATGGAAACCGTTAGCCTCGCCAGCAAATCCGAACACAAGGCTCTGATGAACTCTTTCTCGAAACACCTTCCGCCAGTTGGCTCCGCAACGATCAACGCGAACATTGCGAAATCTAAGAAAGCGAATGCCGTCGAAGCGAAAACAGTCGAAGCAAAACCTGCTCAATCGGCTCTCAGTTCGGAGGAACGTGCTGCTCGCTTCGATAAGTTCGACAAAGAAAAAATTGGAAAGCTAAGTCGCGAAGCCTTTCTCGCCACGCAATCGAATTCGGCCGCTGCGAGCGAGCGATTCGGAAAATGGGACACGAACAAGGATGGCTACCTGTCTCGTGAAGAATTTATCACGATGGGAAAGAAATAGTGTAGAGCTGTTGTCCCAACTGTTTCCGCCCTTCGACTTGACCAGATCCAATCTAGTAACTGAAAATTACAGTCAGAATGAAAACCGCGATTCCAAAGATATTCTTCCTTCTGCTACTTATCGCAAACTTTAGCAAGGCTGCACGTTCCCATTCTGCGGAACCAATAAAACCGAATGTCATCTTCATCCTCGCGGATGACCTTGGTATTGGAAATGTTGGCTGTTACGGCTCGGACAACTACAAAACTCCGAACATCGATAAACTTGCGAGCACCGGCACTCGATTCACAAAGGCTTTTACAGCCGCGCTGTGCGGTCCGTCTCGCGCTTTGATCATGTCGGGCCGCTATGCTTTTCGCAACGGATCGACAAATCAGGATGCCTGTATACGAATGGACAACTCCGAACTCATTCTTCCCAAGGTCTTCAAGTCAGCTGGCTACGTGACCTCCGCGATTGGCAAATGGGGGCAATTGCCAGGCAAGCCGGGCGATCACGGCTTCGATGACACCTTGCGATTTAACGGTAGTGGCGTCTATTGGAATAGGGTAGAGGGCAAGTCGGAGCCTTATTTGGTCAATGGCAAGGAGATGAAACTCGCGAACAAAGAATACATGCCCGACGTGATGCACGCTCACGCAATACGTTTCCTCAAGCAGCACCAGGATACGCCGTTCTTCCTGTATTATTCGATGTCGCATGTTCATGGCGAAATCCAGCCCACTCCGGACAGTGCGCCGGGCAGCAAAGACCTATATGGCGACAATGTACTCTACATGGACAAACTCGTTGGCAAGCTCGTGGCGGAGCTCGAAGCCCTGAAGTTGCGAGAGAATACATTGATTGTCTTCATCGGGGACAATGGCACTGCCAAAGGTCAGGACAAGCTGTCAACGATCGGTGGTCGCAATGTCTCCGGAATGAAGGGCACGATGCTCGAATGTGGCGGCCTTGTTCCTATGATTGCCAACTGGACAGGCGTAACTCCTTCCGGAAGAGTGTGCGACGATTTGATTGACTCGACTGATTTTGTGACGACTTTTGCAGAGCTCACTGGTGGCAAATTGCCAGAGAATAAAATCCTCGACGGGCAAAGCATTGCACCGCAATTGAGAGGTGAAGCCGGCAAGCCACGCGAATGGGTGTACAACCAACTAGCCTCGATGTGGTACGTGCGCGATGCTCAATGGAAACTAAACCATCTTGGCGAACTATACGACATGCGAGACGCTCCTTTCGCAGAGAAGCCCGTTTCGTTAGATAGCGATGATCCAACCGTCGTTTCAGCCCGCAATCGACTAGCAGCAGTACTGTCAAAACTGAACCCAGCCGGAGGAATCCCAGACACCGGCGATGGAACAGGCCGCCACGCAAGCAAAGCCAAAAAGCCATCGAAAGAGTAACCGCCGAACCGTGCCATGACCGCTCTGCCGCTAAAGAAATTGCCAGCCGGTGTACTGGCGTCCCGAGTGAAAGTCCAGCTGCCTTTGGGCGACCGGCAGACTGAAAAGCACCAGTAGCACGACGCGCGAGCTAGTGAATTGGAAACTCGAATCACTAGCTTGCGCTTCGTGCTAGGTAGGGTTAAACCGGCCGGTCGACTTAATGCGGTTTTAGTTGCTTCAGGACTTGCTTCCGCTCGTGGGGCGATAGGCGATTAGCGATGGAGTTAAAGCGTTCCTCCAATTCGAAGTCGCCGCCGACATGCACAGCAATTTCCTTCATAACGACACTTTTTTCATAGTTGCTATCAACCTTGTCAATCCCGTTCAACAGAACTCCAATCGTTGGCTTCGTTAGTGGGTCCGCGAAAGCAACGACAGTCTGTAATACGCATCGAAGCTCGTACGGTGACTGAATTTGTCGGGCAGCTTGCTTCGTTATAAGTTCAAGCCAAACGGCATCATCCGGATGCACCTCGGCCGCCACCTTGAGCGCCTTGGCTGCTTCGAAATCTGAGTCGATCCCGTCTAGCGACTTGAACCAAGCAGTAGAATCGTTCCCTTTGCCCCACTTTTCGATCGCATGAATTAGAAACTCCGACCGATCGAAGTCGCCGCGAATGTACTCCGACGCGTTCAGCACCTGCGTGACGCACTCAACGGCTAGAGGCCCCGGAGCATCAAGAACTGCATTCAAAGCTCGTGTCAATTCATAATCGTTCTTTAGCTCTTTCAGGCACTCGACATACTGCGCAATCTCCGTGTCCAGAAGTCGGGTAGACATTAGGAGCTTTGAAAGATATTCGGCCCGAGCATGATCACCATGCAACTGCCTAACTTCTTCTAGTACTGCGGCAACACCCCCCTTTACTAATAGTCGTTGGACACGGGATTCTGCGTCAAACCCTGAACTTCGAAATACCTCCAGGAAAGTCATGCGAATCCACTCTATCGCTTCATCGGCAATTGGATTCTCCATTCCATCCACGGTGAATTTTCGCGTGAGTCCACCATTGCTATTCGCTTTTACGCGGTACTCTCGTCGCTTGTTGGCGCGAACTTCGCTCATGAACCATTCGCCATCGGGCGAAATGGTTGCGATATCGCTCTCCGACTCCTCCAGTGTTAGCTGCCCTGAGCACCTGGCCTGGATCTGGTAGTCAGCATTTCTTTTGGCGAAGTTAAAATTTCCTTTAGAATCTTGCGTGATGGTAGTGCCCTCGCCGGAAAGAAAACTAAAATGATGATTCCAGTTTGAAACCATCGATAATCCAGCAATGGCGAAAATGATCGCAATAGTAGAAATGAGAGCTATCGATTTCTCAGATTGTTTCAATTGCATGGCCATCCAATTAGAAGAAATGAAGAGTGTTTTGGCGAGAAATTGGTCTGAATGCGCATCACTAAACAGGCGATTCGGAATTGCGTCTACAGTATTGGGATCTTTGCTTGAATTATCGTCTACACCAGTCCCGATGGCTTCGCTGCCATTGCGATTCCACCCGTGTTCGATTACCGCAAAAACACTTGACGCAAGCAACCGAATGCAATGCGGTTAACGGACAAAACTCGCGAAGCCGAACTCCGCGGTACCAAACGAATTTATTAATTTTTGGTCAGCCGTGAAAGAAATGCTTAGTCGGCTAGAGTATTAGAGTAGATCGCTTGCAACTAATGCTTCCATGAGCAAAGGATTCATCCGATTCCCACTAGATAACAACCAAATGGACCGCGCCTGTACCTGATACTTTCGAGGAGTCTCGCTTTGGAAAATAACCCACTGTCCAAAATGGTTGGTAACCGACCCATGAATCAATCCTGTTTGAATTGCACGATCTAAGGAACGAGTATCATGAGCCGTAGTCCCATTTCCAGTTTAGTTAGCCTCTTGATTCTTGTTGCGGCCTCCACCCTTTCCCGAGCGAACGCCGAGCTGAAGATTGGAGAGCGACCGGCAACTGATATCCAGTGGGACGATTCGGAATCGAATAAGAATGGCGATCCTGAGCCCCTCCTCAAAGCTATTGTTTCAATTCAAGAAAAGCCCCTGGACGCTAATGCCGATGTTAAAAAGTGGGTCGAAGATTGTTACGAATTGGCCAATAGACGCGGAAAGTTGATATCGGAATTCTATGACCAGTATCCAACGCATGAAAGGACCACGAAGCTGCTTCGATCAAGGTGGGAAGATTTCTTTGGACATCGAAGAACGCCGAGCATGGCCCAACTCGACATGATTCGTGAAGACATAATTTGGGAAAAGGAGCGAAAGGGAGACTCCGGCAACTGGATTGCATCGGAAAACCATTTGAACTTGAGTTTAATGATTTCGCGAGCGGCACGAAGGTGAATATGAGAGACCTTAGGGGTAAAGTTGTCTTGGTTGATTTTTGGGCAGCTTGGTGCGGTCCGTGCCGAATCGATATCGAAACCGAAATGCTCAAGTTGTACGAAGAACTGAATCCCCGAGGTTTTGATATCGTTGGAATTAGTGGAGACGTTCCTGGCGATCAAGGCAAGAAGCTGCTGACAGACTATGTTTCGGACAAGAAGATTCCATGGCCCAACTTCTACGATGGCCAAGGTTCAAATGCTGGTTATGCTCAGTCATGGGGCATTTCAAGTTGGCCCACACAATTCCTCATTGACAAGAAAGGAAACATAAGAACGGTAAAAGCAGACGAAGGTGACCGCCGAAAACGCATTGAGGAGCTGCTTGCCGAGTAAATCGGACGCACGCCGTTCCGTCACATTGAGTCCGTCTGCCATACTCGGTAGGTACTATATTGGCTGTCCCAGTCAAGGCGAATGGCCGAGCCGGACGAAGCCGAAATCCACCTGCTGGCGGTTGATCCTCAATACCAGGGGATTGGACTTGGACGGTTGCTGATGACCAAGGCGCTGGAGTCGATCAAAGATATGGGCTTGCGTAAGACCGTTTTGTGGACTCAGACCACGATGATTCCAGCTCATCGTCTATGAAACATTTGTTGGTCAAACTGGTTGTGTGTCAGCTTTTGTGGGCAGTTTTGGTTGCTTCAACGTCGACTGCCCCGGCGCATTCTCAGAAGAGCAACGAGCGCAAATCAGTTGAGGACTGGATTCGGACGTCGGCCATTCCATTTGACGACACAACCGACGACTTCGGTGCGATGGATGGCGTGTTCCTTGGGGCTCGGGTGATCGCGCTAGGGGAGGCTACGCATGGGCAACACGAGGTCTTCGAAATTAAACGTAAGCTGACCATGCACCTGATTCGCACTGAGGGAATTCGGTTGGTCGCCTATGAAGCCAGCGCCTCGAAAATGTTGAATGCCAACGACTTCGTGTCCGGCAAGAGTGACGACCGCGAACGAGCGATGACTGGATTCGGGATGTTGATCTGGCAGATCGAAGAGAACAGAGCCTTGCTGGATGATCTGCGAGAATGGAATCGCCAAGCACCGCAAGAAGATCAAGTTCGGCTGATTGGTATCGATGCTCAGGACAGTGAAGCAGCCATGTCACGGCTGATCCAGTTGATCGGAGATGGCCAATTTGAAACAGTGTCCCGTATCAAAGAGTTGGCTCCAAGAGCCCAGAAGTCGATTACGGAAATGATGGCGGGCAATCGCGAGAGCTGGGACGAGATTTCCAAAGAGATTGGCGACTTGCGGGTGCTCCTGCAAAAACAAATCCCCGCTGATTCGGCCAAGGCTAAGGAATACGAACTGCGGGTTGAGGAGTTTTTGTATTCACTGACGATCTTCAGTTCACGCGGAGGCCGCGATCAGGCGATGGCAGAGCTATTGCTCAAACAATTAGATCAAGCGGGAGCGGAGTCCCGCTGCATCGTCTGGGCTCACAATGCTCACGTTCAACTCAGCCCGTTGCGATATCTTGGCTCGACGGACCTGGCCATGGGTGGGCATCTGGCAAAGCGACTCGGAGATCGTTACTACGCATTTGGGGTAGCCTTTGGCGAAGGGGAATTTCAGGCGAATGCTCCAGCGCCTGATGGCAGTTGGGGATTTCGACGCTATCGACTTTCGCAAGCGCCCGAAGGAACATTGGAATGGATGTTGGGAAAGTCTGGAGGCGAGCGTTATCTACTCGATCTGCGCATTGCGCCCCAATCAACCGTTGTTCAACAGTGGCTTCGCTCGCCTCACGGTCAGCGCTGGTTTGGAGGCTATTCCGTCCCCGACGATTGCGATTCCATTACTC
>JANLUJ010001112.1:0-6199 GCA_031363425.1 Pirellula sp. | reverse complement strand
GTCCGATCAGCGAAAATTAACACCACAGCCCTAGAATGGCGAACAACAGTATCCAAACCAGACGAAGTTCCCAAACGCGATCACGGCTGCGACGTATAGCATCCGCGGAATTGCTCTCTTTGTTTTCAATTGTGGCTACTATCGGCCGTGACATCGTATGGGGCTGTCGTTCCGTCGCGCTTAGTTTTGTTGACCATCCATCTGATTACAGTGGCACATCCAACGCCTCCAAGTACGCAGATGGCCAAAACCGCCGGTTGTCGATATCGTACGGAACCGATAAAGAACACGTGCAATAATCCGAAGTAGACACACGGCATCGCATACAACCATGTGCCCAACTGCAATCTGCATTGCCACATGCCGATCGCCGCAAAACACATAATTGCACAGTAGCCTATCGCTTCGAGCCACCTCACGGTGTCGCTGCCAAGTTCTCGAGCGACTGGAAGCGGTGACCACGTCTTGACGAACTTTACCAATCCAAGCCTCATAGCGTCAGATGAGTTTTCTATCGCCCAGGCAATAGCAGCATTCTTTAATCGTCGATCCAGGCGCCACTCCAGTGTGCTTTCTAGCTGGTTTCCGGCAGCAAGGTTTCGCTTGTCTTCGTTTTTTTGATCAACAATAAAGTCATTCACGAATTCCATATTTTCATCGCTACTGCCGGTCGCGCCGGGATGCCAACCGTCGTACAAACTAGCCCCAACTTGAAGCGTGGTCGGCACAAATTTGCCTGTCTCTAAATAGTTTCGCACCCACCATGGACTCATAACGGTGCATATTCCAACACAGAACAAAACGCATCCAACCAACCACCGCATTCGTTTCCAAGGATTCGTCCCAACATCCGCTTGAAACATGACCACGAACAAATAGGAAAAGAGTACGGCTGGCCATAGACTCCAACTCGGGCGGGCCAAACAACCTGCTCCGCTTATCGCACCCGACAGTAACATCCAAGTCCACGCAACCTCCCATTGTTCCTGCTTCTTGGCTATGATCGCCAGGGAAGTGCAGGCCAAACTCAACAACATGAGTGGGCAAAAAATTGCCTCGCTTAGAATGAAAATGCTCATTCCTATTGCGCCTGGATAGAGAAACGCGAGCAAACCTGCCCAAATGCCTGCATCCATGCTTGGCTGACTTTGCCGGTTGCCAAATAGTCGATTGGCGGAACGAATAACAAATGCAATGCAAAGTGCGCCCAAGCTACAACCTACAATCCTCGCCGTTAACACTGCCATCCATGATGCTTTCTGGCTAGCGCCGTCGATCCAAGTCCAGGGCGAAAGAAAGAGCGGATATAGTGGAGCTCTAAAAATTCTCGAATCAGGGCTGCCGTACTGGTACGGAAGGCCCAAGGCAATCTTCTTGGCCATCATCCAGTAGGAATCGCTGTCACCAAAGCGAAAATGCGTTTCGCTCGAAATAGAATTTTGCCATACGACAGCAGCCATCACCCTGACAATCAGTCCGATAGCGATAATTGACGTACAGATCCCAACATATCTTTTCATGGAGCATGCCGGACTGATTGTTTCAAGATGATTAAGAGTGCTGAAAATTCTATTTCGGTAAGACTTGTATTTCCAGCTCAGGTAGCAGCCGATAGACACTCAAAACATCAAGATAGGGGTTTTTCGCGTTGAAGTTGGATTCTTTAATCTTGATCCTATCGATCGAGGTTGGGAACGCCTCTTCCGTCGAATCCATCGGCACCCACTGCGAGCCATCGCGAATCTCAACCCAAGCATGGAATTTCATCTCCGGCGTTTCAGCGGATTGATTGAATTTGACTCCTAGCGCAATGCGAGTTGGAATATCAATTGCTCGGCAGATGGAAGCGAACAATAGCGCATGTTCGATACAATTGGCTTGCTTGGCTTTGAGTGATTCCAATACTGTTCCAATTCGATTATCAAACTCTTTCAACGCAATTCGCTTTTGGATTTCACGTCGACACGAGTTGGCCTTTTCCGTAATGGACGACTTGCCTGCCAAAATGCTTTTGTCCGCTGAAATCAAGCCATTTGCGATTTCGATCACTCTTTTTGAATTCGAGGGAACGAATTCGGATGCCAGTGTTGCTCCGCTTTCCTCGGTAGTAGCGAGATTTGATCCTCTTAGCAAATCTGGACCGCCACCGTTCTTTCGCACCGTTACATACACGGTTTTTGGGTCCGTTGCAGCTCCTGGAAAGGTTGAACTAATCTGCTGCCCTATCTTGTCGCTGAATAGGGGAAACGGTTGCTCGGTTCGATGGTGGAATCGATAGCTGACCGAGGCACGAGTCGGACTTGAAAGGACATCGATGGGGCCTTTCAGCGGAATGGAACTGGATTCGCAAGCTCTCAGGTCGATGATCGATTCGAAAAGTTGCGCAATGATCGGTTCGGAGCGATACGACATGATATCATTTGCCTGAATCAACGACTTGAAGGCCTCTCCCTCTTTGTCTACCCATAAAAGGGCTTGCGAACCACTTTCCCCCACCATTCCAATGCTGCGGACTTCTAAGAGATCTTTGGTTCCGTCGAGCATCGTAGGTGTCTGGATGTACTCGCTTGCTTCCAATCTGCCATCAATGATTTTTCGGATGAATGGATCGAAATACTTCAGGGTCCTGATACCTCCAGGTTGTAAGGGTCGTCTGCGCATTGACTGTTCGACTGCGAATGGTCCACGGTAGTTACCTTTCCATTCAATATTGAGTGCAAATGGTTCGCCGTTTTCCTGCCCTATGAATTTCATCACACCATCTCTCACAGTCCCTTTAAAAGACTGTTTGTTTGCACCCATCTCCAGGCTTCCCCAGATTTCTAGAATTTCGCCGTTGTTCTGCTCAATCGTCGAAAGATCCATTCGCTGTTCGAACGGAACTCCCTTTAGGGACACTCGCATTCGGCTTCTTGCTTCGTGACGCAGAGTTTCGGGGCCGGCTGCAGCGTTGTCGACCTTTCGGTAGAGGAAACCAACTTGTGCATTGCCCAAGTATTGAACCTCCCAAGTTTCACGTGGCAACGGGACCGACTTGACCCATGATTTACTTGGATCATCGGCTGTAATGACAATTTTAGGCGTCTGCTTCCTGCCAGTCGCCGGAGCTAGCGAGTCCTTCGGTTTCGTCTTGCTGCTGGTACCAGAGGTTTCACTTGCCAGACTCTCAGTCGAGTTTCCCGATTGCTGTTTGACGACAGACGGAGCAACCACGTCCGTTTCAACTTGATTCGAATTGCCGATTGCCGCTTTGGTATTGGACTCGACCCCGATTTCGTGCAGCACTTTGTCAACTGCTTCGTTCTGTTCTTCAGGTGTTCTCGGTGTACAGCCAACAAAGCAGCTGCCGCAATAGACGCATGCCATCAAGGCGAACGAGAAAGCAAAAATGGATTGGCCAGTTCGAATATTCATGGGCTGTATTGATTGAGTTGTTGCCAGATACTTTCTCTCATGGTAATCGAATTCTCAAGAACCTCGATCCGTGATCTGAGACTATTCAGTCTGTAGCGATTGTAAGGGCAAGAAAACGAGGGGAAATATTCTGAAATCCAGGGGCACGTTTCACAGGTGACCTAATCTTGGTTGTTCCTCAAGGGTACTTGCTGGAACGAATCCTTTTCATTTTGAGTCCAGCCGATCCCTTTCACCCTAGAACTGCGACAGCTATTCCAATGGGCAAGTCCCCGAAGTTCCAATCCAGCAAACCGACCAGTGCGCCCGAGTCTAATCAACGCTCTAGCCCTACGTCAAGCTTTCGTTCGCTGGATGGCGATGACCTAGAAGCCCACATGGGTGTATTCCGGTATGGTGCATTCGATCTTACCGATGCAATCCGTCCGTCCTACGACCTGCAGGTGGTTCCTCGGCAAGGATTCCGACACGATTCCTACACGGATCCAAAGACGAACACGCAAGTTCCAGTCATCATGGCTGCTGCTTCTCGTGAACGGCTTTTTGATTTATTCATGGACCTAATCGACTGCTTAGGCAACGAAGTAGATTTAGTTCTGGAGACAAGCCACAGCGGAGCATCCGACGAACATGAAGACCTATATCGCGAGCACATCGACCTGCCAGTTCTCAAGAGTGTTCTCTATGACTTCGAAGACATGCTACTAAACGATGGTTGTACCGGCATTGCCGTGCTCAATCCTCGAAAACAGCAAGAAATACAATTCGACGAACATAAGATGCTGATTTGCTATGGATCGCCTTTGGAGTCTTTTGAAAGGGTATTGATTAAACACGACGTCTACCCTGATGAACAGATTCGATTCATTACCGAAGCCGAACATGTCCATAGCAGTACAGATATCCTGGCCCGCGAATTTTCCAAGTTGCAATCGCGACTCGGTATCGATCTGGACTACATGAACGACGAAGATTTGTCGTTCGAGTGCTAGCGGTTGCTTTAGGAAGTGGTGGGGTAAGCAGTAGGCAGCGGGGTACTACACTCCAAGAAGAATAGATATGATTGGATGATCTCGATTCGGTGAATTAGACTCTTCCAGCCAACATGCAGCATAATCCGTTCTCAACGCGATTCATTCAGCCTGGAGCTATTCCCTACAAGTGCTTCGATGGCGGCACCGTGGATGAACTTGTCCAGCGGTTTTTGAATCTGCCATCCCAACGAGGAATTATCGTAGGCCCTCATGGCTCCGGCAAATCAACGCTGATCGCCAGCTTTGTTTCTGAATTGTCGAGTGCAAATTCTGTATCCAGCGTTCATCAACTGCGGTTCTCCACTGACCGGTCCGCCTGGCGATCATTGTTGGCCTCTACGCGGCAGTGGAACCGGGCCGCGATCGTCATTCTCGATGGTTATGAGCAATTGGGGTTTGGGTCGCGTTTCCTGATCGAGCGGATCGCTCGATCGCGGTCGATTTCCATCCTGGCAACTGCTCACAGGCCTGTTCGCGGCTTCGAGACGATTTGGCGGACGTCGGTAAGTGAATCGTCTTCTCAATGGGTCTTGGAGCAACTTTTGCATGGAACAGGGCCTCAAATAAGTACCAATGAACTGATGCAATCCGAGGCATGGACTCGATCGCGCGCCAAACACGACCAAAATCTCCGCGAGTCTCTTTTCGACATGTACGATTGGTGGCAAATCAGTGTGGCACGGCGGTCTCTGCCGTGATTCCAGACCTCCTCGTGTCAAACGCTCTCTACCGTGAAGGAATGCCGCTCCTAACCCCGATTTACAATGAACCTCTTCCTTTCCTCCAATGTCTGACACATGGTATTGCGTATGCAAACGGGGATCCTTTCTCGTTCTGCACACGTCTGGTAACATTTCGTTTTCTCTTGATTGCAGTTCCATTCTCAAAATCCATTAATATGCCACTTCAAATCTATATCGGCGGCCAGTTTTACGACAAAGAAAACGCAAAGATCAGCGTCTACGATCACGGACTACTGTACGGCGACGGTGTATTTGAGGGGATGCGAAGTTATTCAGGTAAAGTCTTCAGAATGAAGGAGCACCTTGATCGACTATACGAATCCGCGCAAGCAATCAGTTTGGCTATCCCGATCACCAAAGCGCAAATGGAGGAGGACGTCAATAAAACGTTGCAAATCAATTCCCTCCGGGATGCGTACATCCGACTAGTTGTCACTCGGGGATCGGGATCGCTCGGTTTGGACCCAAACCGAACCAGCAATCCGCAAGTGATCATTATCGCAGATTCGATTTCGCTGTACCCCGAAGAATACTACCAAAAAGGGCTCAAGATCATCACGGCTTCGACCATTCGAAACCACCCTGCCGCCCTTAGCCCGCGAGTAAAATCGCTTAATTACCTCAACAATATCATGGCCAAGATCGAGGGCCTGCAAGCAGGTTGCGTCGAAGCGTTAATGCTCAACATCAAAGGCGAGGTTGCCGAATGCACCGGCGACAACATCTTCATCGTGAAGCGCGGCGTTCTCCAAACCCCTCCTAAGGACGCGGGTATCTTGGAAGGCATCACTCGAAACGCAATCCTGGAACTAGCAGATGAACTTGGTATTCCAGCCGAGGAGGTCACGCTAACTCGCCATGATTTGTTTGTGGCGGACGAGTGCTTTCTCACTGGCAGTGCAGCCGAAGTCATCCCTGTGGTATCTATTGACGGTAGATCGATTGGCCAAGGCGGCATCGGTGCCATCACAACCAAGCTGATGGCCGAATTCAAAAAGCTAGTGCACA
>JANLUJ010001052.1:0-9906 GCA_031363425.1 Pirellula sp. | reverse complement strand
GAAAAGCAGTCGATGCGCAAACAACTTGAGGCAATCGTTCATCCACGTATTCGGCAGTTAGCCAAGTCAGAACTGGAAACCTTGTCGCGAGAAACATCATCACAAATGATCATCCTCGATGCACCTCTACTCATCGAGGGTGGCTGGCTACCTTTCTGCGATCGAGTGCTATTTGTGGATGCGCCGGACGACAAGCGGAAACAACTGGCCATACTGCGTGGCTGGACGGAAAAGGAATGGCGCGATCGCGAATCCGCCCAATTGAGTTTGACCGAAAAGAGGAAGTACGCAACAGAAGTATTGCTAAATGACGGAACGATCGAACAGCTCCATCAACAGGTGGCAGACTTCGTAGCCAAGTTGCGCACTGAGAGTACTTTCGCATGAATTTAGTCGCTGGTGGTGTGATTCAATCGTTTCACCCCGAGTCGTCGGCGATAGCGGTTGAATTTCCAAGCCACATCCATAAGTCCAATTCCTTGGAACCCTCCTAACATTGGACGACGCAATTCCATATACTGAATCGAAGTCGATCCCACCTGATCTCCGTCCTTCCCTAAGGTACACACAAAATGCAAAAGTTATTTGGTTGTGCAGTCGTTGCCCTTGCAACTTGTTTTTCGATGCTCCCTGCTGTGTCTATGGCAGACGTTCCAAAGGTCGGTGATTCCTCGCCGGATTTTGAAATGCAGGGAAGTGATGGAAAGACTTATAAAGCCAAGGACTTTATCGGCAAAAGGGCTGTCATCATCGCTTGGTTTCCACGCGCCTTTACTGGTGGTTGTACCAAGGAATGCAAGTCGATGAAGGAGTCGGGCGAGATGCTCAAAAAGTACGACGTGGCTTACTTCACGGCGAGTACCGATCCAGTTGACAAGAACGCCGATTTCGCAAAAAGTCTCGACCTAGACTATCCGATCCTTTGCGATCCCAAAGGCAAGAACGCAACGATGTTTGGTGTCTTGAGCCCCGACGGGTCGAAAGCTGGCCGAACCACTTTCATTATTAGCAAAGAGGGCAAGATCCTAGCGGTCGATGCTAAAGTAAACACGGAAACGCATGGCAAAGATTTAGCTGAACAATTGGAAAAACTCGGCGTCGCTAAAAAGAGCGCCAAGTAGTGTAGCCTTAATTACTTCCTGAAAGGTGTAGATTGAGAGACGACTTTACCACCAGAATTCGGTGCGGACGTAGCGAGATGCTTTGGTGAACAAAACGCGTCCTATAGTACTCCAACCCCGATCGACTCGACCAAATCCGGTCATGCCGGATTTTAGTTTGCCTTCGGCGCAATCAACCCGACAATGTACGACAACTGTCTGACGCAACGCCGGCTGTTGCGACGTGCCCGTATCTTCGGGTTTTGTTGTTGCTGGAGAAATGCGTTCGACGCTGCCCAAAAACGTTTCAAAAGGTAAGGCGCGAGCTTTGAAGTAGACCGGTTGGCCGGTAGAGACAGCCATTGCATCATCTTCAGCAACGAAAATTTCAACGCGGGGTACACCGGGACGCTCAACCTGGCAAAGCAACGTTCCTTGGGTATTAAATCGCCCTACTCGTTCTCGCAATCGAGGCGCAGAGACATAGCCGTTGGTTGGTGCTACCACGATCAAACGTGAACGCTGGTTTTTAAGAAAGTCCAGTTCTTCCATGAGACGTTCGCGTCTCGCTTCCTCGGCTGCGATATCCTCGGGCCGCGAACCAAGTTTTAGCAATTTCAATTTCCCTTCGGCATCGGCGAGTTCTTGCTCTCGGCGTGAGAGTTCTGCGATCGCGATTCGAATTCCTTCTGTCGCTCGACCTGATTGTTCGGATTTCACTTCGCCAAGTCGTTCCTGTAATACATCGAGCTGAGCTCTTTCCCGCTGCAACTGAACGTCCGCGAGTGCGCCGAGCTTGTTAAGGCGCTGCGACTGTACGAAGGCAGTTTGCGCATATGTCAGTTGGGTTTGAGCTTGAGAGACACGGTGTTCGAGTGCCTTCAATTGATGATTAAGTGCCGTGCTGGTGGTCTCTACTTCCAGGCGTCCTAATTCACACCACGCTTTCATTCGATTGACTCGGGATTCTTGGTCATTCACCTCTTCAGCCCGAGGCCCAGCCTTCAATCGAGCTAGGTTTGCTTCCGATTCCTTCAATTCGGCTTCCTTGGCTTCGATATGGCTAACCAAGTCCGGCGCATGCAACTCAACCAATGCATCCCCTTCGTTGACCAAGTTACCGTCTTCTACCAGGACCTTCGCGATGAAACTATTGAGTGGAACTGGTACATCGATGCGTTCACCGGGCCTAACTTCAAAATCGCCAACGGTGTAATGAGGTGTTGGGATGAAATACAACGAAGCCGATGCAACGGCAATTCCGACAATCCATGTTGTCGTTCTTAAGTATCGCGATCGAATCATGTTCATAAACTCTACGCCAAGAAAACCTCGGAAAACACGACGAATTGCGTACGTGAGCAAAAGTCCGCCGAATAGAAATCCCATAAAGCCAAACTGCTTGCCCGCATACCTCATGATATTAATCAGCACCAAATTCAAAAACGCTATCGAAAACCACCAACTGACAAGTCCATAAGAAAAAAGTAACCTTCCTTGCGGGATATTCTCAGGACGCGGCGCACCCCATAGCAACCAATTGAGAAATTTCATCCATCGAGAACGTCCGCGAGAATATAAATTCGGCACTCGAAGGAAATCGCTTAACAAGTAATATCCATCTAAACGGAGCAAGGGATTGAAATTGATCAAGCCACGGGTACCGCATGTTGTCAGCACTACAAAGCTCAGATAATTGGGCAATGTCCCAGGGAGAGTAATGCGCCAAGCAAACACAGCCAAACACCAAAGGCATAAATCCATGTACCCTCCAGCTGCGGTAATCAACAGCCGCTTTCGACGGTCGGCTAATAGCCAGGCATCCGACACATTTACATAGAGGCACGGCATTAGCATTATCAAAAGCACCCCTGCCTCTCGGACCTCCCCGCCGAAGCGCTTGCAAGTGGCTCCATGCGCAAGCTCATGCAGGATAGTAACCGCGAGAGTCGTCAACCCCAACAACAATAGTGTTTCCCAACGTAATGCCGCTTGAAACGAAGTTGCCAATTCAGACCGCATGCTCACCATGATGGTAAGCGCAAACGCCATGCATCCTATCGTTATCGCCAGAAAAGCCTTAGTCCAAACCCAGGGAATAAGTCGAACAATTGAAGTTAAATGGGTATCTGGGTTTACAAGCGGTACGCGGTAAAAAAAAATGGACCCGCTCGGCTTGCGTTGTTCGCAAACCGAATTGTCCTCAGGTGTATCCTCGTCCTCGTCGTCTTGACCATTAAGAGTCACATGATCCTTGGCCTGCCATCTCAAGGAATTGGGTATAAGCCCTCGCTGCGTAATGGACTGCAAAAAATCATCGACGTCGTTCCATTGCAATTCCTCCCCGAATTGGTGTTGAAAGCCCTGACAGAGCTCGTCGAACGTGCAAGGAGTTTGCAATGACTTAAGTAGAAAAAACTCTTGCGCCCCAGCTTGAAAATAACTGGCGTTTCGCGAGTTTTTTATTACGAATTCATTCGAACCGAGATCGCACAGCAAAATCCAAGGATTCAACTGCGGCAATAAATCCTGTGGCTCAATGGGATCGCGCTGAGACTGTGGAATCGTTGGCGTTGTCATCAAGTCTTTATCGCTTTGACTGTTGCGATGCTTTCCTTTTACGGACGGAAGCCTCTGTGTCTTTAGCCCGAGTAATCGGCGCACGAACTGTTACTCGATGACTCTCCTCTTCCGTTAGGACATGAACAAAAAACGGAATATTATGTTCAAGCGTTTTCGCTGCCCGGTGGTGCCCATCAATAAGAACTGTTCCATGCAGAAGAGTTCCATCCTCTTCCGGATACCAATAGTGTGCCACAAGCCCTGGAAACCGAACATCGACGTGCGCCAAATGTTGCTCGCAAATGTGGCTCCATTCTACCGCGTACTTGACGTCTTCAGGCTCCAATTCAACCGACTCTCTTCCATCATTGACTAGCTTGCGAGCTAAGTCGACATCGAACTTAAATTGGTCAAAGAGCATTCGATACGATTCCGGTCCATCCTTGCAATTCGGGCATTCCTCTTCTTTATTGTCCTTACTTGACGGCATAGAAATGCTTCTCTTCGTAATTTTAGAATCCAATATCAAACAACCAAGCAATTGCTCCCTATGCAACACGACATCGTAGCCACATAGGGAGCCTAAAATTCAACTGCATTTTGCAGGCGATCGGAATGCCTTACACAGGCATTACTACTTGCAACCCTTGCCGCTCTTGCCCTTGCCGGAGTGACCCTTGCCGGAGTGACCCTTGCCGGAATGACCCTTGCCGGAATGACCCTTGCCTGAGTGACCCTTGCCCGAGCCGCCGCCGCCGCCGCAACACATGGCGCTAGGCACAATTCGCTCTTCCAAGCGAGTCAGACTGAATCGAGAAACCTGTGAATTTTGATTGGCCATCGAACTACCTCAATTGGTTGTAAAACAAAGTTTCAGACGCACAGTTGCATCGAACTCTTGTGAATCTACAAAGACTAAATTGAATGTCAATAAAAAACATTCCCTTCAACGATTTTTGTTTAATTTCTGAGACGCATCGGTTTTGATGTCACAGTCGATCCTGTTTTATGGCTCTGAGGAACGCATTGGCTGTGGTTACCGAGTCTCATTCTGAGCTGCTGAAAGTTTAAAAAGACTTTGCAATTGAAACAATGAAATCGCTTTTCCCAAAGATAGCCATACGTTTGTGACGATTATGCAGAAGATGCACTTCACTAACGGAATTATCGCTAGGATCTTTGCCTCGAGGAGAAGATTTGACTCAAGCCATCGACTACCGGGGACATGGAGAATGAATTCGGTAGGCCGCTGGACCTCCATTATCCTCGCATTCATCAACGTGTCCTCAATTGCAATGGGGCAATCAAGAATCATTGGATTGCATGAAAGGGACGGAGAACTCGAAACACGACAAAGTTCGGAATCCCGTCCCAATGCACTTGAATTGGAAAAACCAAAATCGCGTGTTCGGATAACCGGCTTTCACCCGATTGCCGAAGTTTTCGAAGCAAACCACTCACGGGAACTTTCAGACACCGAAGTCGGTGGGAGGCTATTACTCAATTCCGGTTCCATTCAGTCGGATCGATTGCAGTCAAAAATCTTAGGCTTGCGGAAGAAATCCAATACTTCGACGCCAAGTGAAGCCATTCGCCCGCCTCCCATTCCGAGCGATCTAGACGGGGCTAAACTACGCGCTGAATTTACCGGTTTCCGTACGCTTCAAGAAGAGGTCGTTGCGAAAGTCACTTCGAAGTCCAATAACACAATAAAGGACGACACTTCAAAAAAACAGCCATTCGACGCCCTTGAAAAAACAGCTCCAACCAAGGATCGCCAAGCCGATCCCATGATTGCTGCGAGCAAAGAATGGATGATCATCGGAAGCCGAAGTAGGTATTTGCCACTATTGGAAGCGATTCACAAGTCCTTTGTAAGCAAACGAGTGATTCATTCGTTAGGAGCCGATGTATCGGTCGAGTCCGTCACCCGCATGGATCCTGAGATTACGGCATTGCAGATTCCAGTTGCCCAGTCCCGGTTCGATCCAATATTAAGTTCGCAAGCGGCGACGAATCATGTCGACCGTCCGCCGTCTTCCTTTTTTAGCGGCGGAATTCCAATTGCAAATAAGCGAGATGAAATTGAGTTCAATTCCCGGCTGACCAAGGAATGGGCTGCTGGCACGACCACCAGCATTGGATACGAACCCTCCCTAGCGTACTTGTTTTTTCCGGCAGGCAACGCCGGCGGCTTCAATCCGATCAATTCATCTGATCTTGTAATGCAAGCTACCCAGCCACTGCTCCGAGGTGCAGGTCGTCCCACGAACCTCGCAACGATTCGTATCGCTGAAAACCGATTGGAGCAGAACCGATTTGAAGTCGAATCTAAACTGCAGCAGCAGCTTCGCAGCATTGAACAAGCTTACTGGCAGCTACACGCGAATCACGTTCGACGCAAAGCAATCGCTGATGCGATCGAGTTATCCTCCGAAATTGTGGACGTGGAACGCAATCGATTCGAAGCCGGTCGCGTGATCTACACCGATGTCGCACGCGCTAGTTTTAAATTAGAGGACCTCTTTCAGCAAAAGCTAAAAGCGGAAAAGGAGATCCAACGCATCAGTCTCCAAATCGCACAATTGACCGGCATGGAAATTGATCCAAGTACGATGCTTGAGCCATCTGATTCACCTGAGCGCCGGAAGCCAGAATTTGACTTGAACACAGTTATGGCCGTCGCACTGCAACGCAATCCGATCCTACTACGCCAACGATACGAAATCGCCGTGAGGCAAAATCAGGTCCAAGTTGCGCGCAATCAGTTGCAACCGCAAATGGATTTACGATCCAGCGTCCGTTCCAGTGGACTAGATAACGACCTTGGAAGTTCGCTCCGTGATATGTCAAAATTTGAATTCATCGATGTAAGCGTTGGAATAGTGTATGCTCGCCAAGTAGGCAATCGTGCAGCCAAATCGAAATACCGTCAATCCGAACTCGAGGCCATTCGAGTGCGTGAGCTCCTTGATGCCTTTGAGCGCCAAGTGGGTTTTAATATTGCAGAGTCACTCAATTCTCTGCAGCTTTCATATGCCACGTTTGAGAGTGCGTTACGACAGTTGGCAGAATCGCAACAATGGGTCAAATTGGCTAGGATTCGGTACGAAAGTCCACCCGCAGAGTCAGGCCCGGAAGCATTACTGGTATCGTTGCTGGATTATCAATCCGCCATTCAATCGCAGGTAGACTCGCTACTCAATGCAGCCTTAGCTTTAGCGGATTACAACACAAAAATCGCTTCCGTCGAAGAGCAAAGAGGAACGTTGCTCGACCGATGGGGTATTGCGATTGCAGAAAGCAACTCGGGGCCATGATGCTTTCGCCCTCTGATGAGGTCTAAATCAGTTGGTGCTCTCTGTTGTGGCCTTGCCCTTTGCGATGGGCGCGTTGTGCTTGAGACTCAATAGATAGGCGGTCAGGTCAGCGATCTGCTCGTTTCCAAATAATGCATAACCATCCGGCATTGCCGATACCTTTAGCTTTTGGCGTTCGACAATTGACCGTGCTGCAATCGTTTGCTGCTTGCGATCGGATTTGAAGACCGTTACTTCTGCAGCGGTCTCTCGCAATACGACGCCAGAAATCGTTTGGCCGTCGTCCGTGAGGAACTGCTGCTGGCTGTAACCTTCCGTAATCTGAGCGCTTGGTGTAAGGATTGATTCTATGATCGTATCGGCTTTGGCTCGGAGCCCGATGCTGGACAAGTCGGGCGCAAAATCGTTTCCTTGCCCAGCCACTCGATGGCACGCAGCACAGCCAATTCCATTGGCTACATCGAAGAACATGCGACGGCCTCGGTCGACGTCCGCGCTTGCCATTCGCACCAAAACCCCATCTCGATTGGCAACTTCCAACTTGGGGATGTCGATGTCCATCCCCAGTCGCTTGGTTAGACCGACGAGAGCCATATAGAGCCGTGGATCGGGTTCCGCGCTGAGTTTCCGCAACACTTCACGGATTGGCGACTGTTCAGGCACTTGCAAAGGGTCGATTTTGCTCACAAACGTCATCACACGAGAGCGGATCAAGGAGTCGCGGTGCGACTCCAATATTTTTGCTAAGGTTGCATGCGTGGTAGCGGGCGGGTTCCAACCATTTGGTAGATTCAAAGCTGCAAGTACCTCGACTGCACATTCAACACGTTTGTCGTTGGAGCCAACCTGGCCCAATTTATCGAGCAACCAAGTTGCTAACATTTTTGCGTTGGCCTCAACGTTGGTGGTGGAATCTACTTCCCTTCCTGCAAAACCAAGTTCCATGCGACGCTGCTCGGAAGCGGGGGACGTTGGGGCCGATAGATTCAACATGCGCTGCCAACATTCCACCGCAGCTCGCTGCAACGTTTCGTTGCCTGCAAATGCGTCCCAGACGTACTCTTTCGCCGCTACGGACGTAGTCAGCGGTACCATGACCAGTTTCCGTTCTTCGTCGCTTTTCAGCGTTTCGTAGAAGTCGCTGATCTGCTTCCAATCGTTACCACGAAAGGAAGCTCGAGAAATGAGGTTCAAAAAAAGTCTTCGCATGGCTGGCCGGTCTACTGCCTTCTCGGCTCTTTCAATCAAGTCTTTGGCCGGCATCGACTGTTCGAGTTCTACGCGAGCTGCCGTGTTCGGCATCTTCGACGGTGGCAGCGGATTCATGGCGAAAGCCATGGCCCAGCTTTGCACCTCCGTATCCGTCTCCTTCTCCGCTAATTGGATCGCTTCGTCCAGCGTCATCTGGTATTCTTCCAATAAACTCAACAAAGCAGCCAGTCGGACTCGCGGTCGTTGATCATTCAGGAGTTGTTTGCGGTCCTGTACCGCGGACAGTTCTCTCAAGGTTCCCCAAAGCGCATAAAAGACTAAACGATCGTTCTCGTCTGCAAGTCGCTCTATCAGAGTTCCCAATTGCTGTTTCGCATCGGCTTGTCGCATTGCTTGAACGGCTTCGAATCGGACTCGTGGATCGGCATCCGCGATTGCATTCAGGACGACTTCAGGCAGTGTTTTCTGTTGCCTGTTTCGAACTCGAACCGCCAAGATGCGTATGGCTTGCAATCGAAGGTTTAGTGAGCGCCGTTGCTCCGTACTAGCCGATCGAATCAGAAAATCATCAAGGGCGGAATCATCGGGCAACATCCTTCCAAGCGCCCATACAGCCCAAGTCTGCTGGCCCATGTTCAATTGGTCTGATTCGATCGTTTGAATCAACTCGTCTCGCACCGAACCACCACGCCGCAACAGTTCGTCTTGAGCAGCAACCCTCCAAACAGGTAGCATTCCAGGGCCCAGGTCCTCTATCAACTGGTCGATTCCCCAAGAGCTGATGGACTTGGATCGCTTTGCCTCGAGTTGTCCTGGCTTTGACGTTTTCGCTTCGGAATGGGTAACACGAAACAGCCAGCTACCCTCTTGGTTCCGTTCGTAATGATAGTTTCCGCCCCAACCGCAAATATAAATCGATCCATCTGGACCTACCTCGAGATCCGTGGGTCGGTATAGCATTTCACCGGTCCCGCGACGGATGAATGGTTGCAGTGCTCCTCCCTCCGGCTTCATGAGCGCACCATCCCAAGTTGGCCGGTATAACATTGTGCCGTCGAGCCAGTCGTTGAGAATAAACAGTTGTCGGTATGCAGCAGGGAATTGCTCATTGTCAAAGTAGATGATGCCCGCGCCAGATCCGGGAAACATCGGGCCGCTGACGGGAACGGTCGGCAGATTTTTGTCTCCGGACCAATGACTGCTGTAGGGATGGCCCCATCCGAAATGAGCACCAAGAAAGGGCATGACGAAGCGGTCACCCTGCGACTGGTCATTGTCTGTGCCAAGCCAATTGAATCCTGGATCGGCCGCAATGTCCCAGGGGTTACGCAATCCGCGAGAAACTATCTCAAGGTTTTCTCCCGAGGGATCACATCGCAACACACCCCCTTGCCGCCCCCAGTCGTCATCCCAATGGTGATATGTCTTGCGATAGTTATCCTTCGTAAAGACCTTTGGTGGATAAGTATCAGGCGCCCCGCTCGGTTGCTCCACATCCCATAATTCACGAAACGGACGAGGCGCCACAGTACCTGTTTTTTCGGGCTGATTGTGACCCTTGGAATTTCCTTTGGACATATAGAGTTTTCCATCGGGCGCCCAATTCAGGCCATGCAAGGCGTGTTCGCGGTTTCCAAGATCGGTGTAGACGACAACATACTCATCCGCCACGTCATCGCCATCCAAGTCTCGCACGATAGTCAACTCCGGAG
>JANLUJ010001031.1:0-6489 GCA_031363425.1 Pirellula sp. | reverse complement strand
TAGCCTCGCACAGAGCCAAGGGTGGCCGCGGTGCATTCGTTCGAGACAACGCGGTGGTTTTGGCTGAAGGCGAAACGGATTTTGTCCTGCTTTCTCTCGATCGAATTCCATTGACCCACAACGGACGCATCGGATTCCAGGTGGAGAATGTACTTGCTGCGGCGGGTGCTTGCTGGGCGCTGGGGATGCCATGCGAACAAATCCGGCTCGGTCTTGAATCCTTTTCGTCGCACATGGACAAGGTGCCTGGACGGTTCAATCTCATGGAGATTCATGGAGCCACTGTGGTCGTAGACTACGGTCATAACCAATCGTCCTTGCTGGCCATTTCGGAGACTCTCGACCAATTTCCGCACCCTTGCCGCACTGTAATTTACTCTGCCGCTGGCGATCGTCGGGATGTTGACATGATACGTCAAGGCGAGATTTTAGCCGATCACTTTGATCGCATTATCCTCTACGAGGACCAGTACCTGCGAGGACGTCAACCGGGCGAGATCATGTCCTTGTTCAAGCAGGGAATGGACGGGGGCAAGCGTGTGAAAGAGATTCACGAAATGCAAGGTTGGCAAAACGCTGTCGACAGAGCTTTGAAGCTGGTTCGCAAGGGGGAGTTCTTGCTCATGCAAGCCGACACAATCGATGAGGCAGTACAATATCTGCATCATTCCATCGAGCACGAAAGCCTGGGCCGCGAAATCGAATTAGACGCGGCTATCTTGAAGCCAGCAGAACCGGTAGCGAAACTGGTCCCCATAGCAGAGAACTCACAAAAAACGAATAGTCGCACGAGTTAGCAGCTCCCAGTGTGGCACGGCGGTCCCCGCCGTGATCTCGTGCAGAGGAAAGCTCGCAGGCTTCCAAAACACCTCAGGCTTGCCATGCTGAAATGTCGAGCTTCGGTGCGATTAGTGAAGTCGGGAACCCGATTCCTTTCGGCGAATTATTACTCAGATTTTTTCCGGAGTCTTGATCAGGATTCGGGCATTGCGGTAAACGACATGAACGACGCTGGAACCGTTGTCGGTTCTGCTTACGATTCGACTCGAGCTAATGGTCGAGCTTTTGCGTATTCGAATGGTGTCTTGGTAAATCTTAACTTTCCCAATGCCATTTGGCGGCAGGGTATGTCATCTTTCCTAACACTGACTTGAGTTACACAATGGCGTGGACAAGCAAGGTACTTGTCCTATCTCCTGACCCCGGAATGAGTGAGCCGACCAGCTGAGTACTTCAACATCACAATCATGTACTAGCGATTCGAGCCTCAAACATCTACTGCACTCTTGCGACTTGTTTAACCCGCGTCGCGGTGTGCGTGGATTGACACGCATCCAACGAGTGGGAGACAACGGAGCTTAGGGACCGATCTTGAGACGCCCGCGCTCGAGGCTTGAGGGCCTCGAGCGGTTAAACATGGGCTGCACTCTTGCCTATGCTCGGAACTACTTTGCACAGCCACAAGTGGACACGGCAGGACCAGAGATGGAAGCACCGCAGTTGCAGCCGGTTGATGGTGCACTAACGGGTGCACTTGCTTCGCATCCGCATCCGCTGCCAACCGATACATTCATGGTCGTACCGACTGTTGAGCAGCCACTTGAGCCGCCTACATTGGCACATGGGTTGAATGTATAGGCGACCAATTTTGGAACCATCTTGCAAACTTGTACTTGAACTTCCTTAGTTGTTGGCACTTGAACGTTGACGACATAATCCTCTACAACATCTTCTGTCACGGTTTCGTAACGAGTTGTCTGGAATGGCTCAACCGTTTGAGTTGGAACGTTCACCGTGAAGGAGATATCCTTTGACTTCTTCTCGGTTCTGTAGGTTACAACAGGATACGTCTCTTGCTTTGTCTGTGTCGTATAGCTCAAAACGCGACGTGTTCGTGTTCGCTGTTCGTCTGTATACGAAACCACCTTGCGAGTGCGAGTACGTGGTTCAGGCACGTATTCAACCACCTTTTTCGTACCGGTTCTTTGCTCTGGTCGATAGACAACGTAAGCGCATTCGTATGGAATTTGTGTGCTTTGTTGTTCGTAGACCGTATAAGCAACTTCTTCGTTAGAAACAGTGTTGGTAACCACTGGAACTTCTTCGGTAACAACGCTTGGTACCCAAACGCGACGAGTTGTCGTGGTGGCTGCTGGAGCCGCGGCAACGGCTGTGCCGCATCCGCCAGTCATGGAACCACCATAGACAACGTTGCCACTAACTATTGCGTTACCGCCACAAGCCGAGCCCACGGACGAACCACATCCGGAGCTTGCAGAAGCACCACATCCGCATGAACTCGTCGTCCCGCACGAACCGGAAGCGTGGGCACCGCAACCGCATCCGCTACTCTTGCGAGCACAACCACATCCTCGCGATCGTGCGAAAATACCGTTGCCGCAACCGCCGCCGGAAACCGTCGTAGCCATGACTGAGTTTCCACAAGCATTGGAAGACGACATGGCCGGCGCCGAATAATTCATGGCCGGTGCCGAATAGTACATGGCAGGTGCGTTCGAAACCACTTGAGCGGCTCCGTAGCATGATCCAGCAACCTCTTCCACCACGGTTTCCCAATGACCGTAGTCCTTGGTAACAGATTGGGTCGAGTAGCTAGGCACTGTACGTTGAACGGTTCGAGTCTTGACCACGGGGACTGCATTGGTAACCGTTTGCATCTTCGTCACTGTCTCTGTTTGGGGAACAAAGACGTCGTAGGTAAACGATTCGTCTCTGAGTCGAGCGACACTCACATTGTACGTTTCGGATACGTCACTGATGACCGGCACCTTGACCGTGTAGTTTTCAGAAACTTCATTCCAAACGGGGACGGTAACGGTTACGTCAACGGACTTGGTCGATTGCTCAGGAACCAATACGGAATACTCAATCGTCTTGGTTTCTGTCGTCGGCACCATAACCGTTTTGGTGCGGAAGTCATCCACTGTTACAGGTACGGACCTTGAAACTTTCTTGACTCGCGTGCGTGTTTCCTGCTTTGTTTCCATTGCATTCACGTATTGCGTTTCGGTGACAAATGTGGATTCCATTACGGTGCGATACCCTGTGACCGGCTCGCACACCACTTGTGGCGCTATGGCCATGGGCGCCTGCATGACCGTTTGGCAGGGCGCTTGCATAACGACATTCGACGGTGCTTGTGCATAACCCATCGACGGTGCGGCCATGACCATAGGTGCATACGACATTCCATATGAACCGTCGGCTCTGACAGCGCCACACGAAGCGGGACTCGCTTCGACGACTGAATAACCAGCATAGCCGCTTGACGCATATCCGCCTCCGCCAGAGCATCCTGAGTTGCTCGCAACCGCATAGCCAACATTGCCGGAACAACCTGCGGAGCCGGCCGCTACTGCGCCACCACCGCAAGAACCGACGGAACCATTGCCGCAACCAACGTGCGAGCGTGCTGGGCGACATGGATCACTGCATCCACCACAGCGGAAACCCGCGTCGGCAAGGTTTACCATAGCAAGGGCCAACGGCAATACCGAAAGCCATGTAACACGATGTTTCATCAATGAGGTCTCCAATCAAAGGAAATAACAATGCAGCTCAAAGCTCACATACAACAAAATACGCAAAAAACCGTTAGAATTCGATTTATCAGAACTTTAGTCACCCCTCCAGTAGCGTCAATCAGTTTTCCTCTTTTTTTTGACGCAATTGAGTTTTTCAGAATTGACGTTTACCGACGGTCTAGATTAGGAAAAAGCAGGAGCTACGATTCGTGAACCGTATTTCTCGAATCCGGGGTAAACTTGTTCTTCGTTTTGCAATCAGCAGTTCTGGGCCGACAAATCAATAGCAGGGGTGCAAAAATTCGTTTCCAAGTCCTTTTGGTATTTTTCTCGACCCTGATAGCGGTTTCATCGTCCGCTCGGGAGACCAATTCCCAGGAAAAACCACAACCTCAAGGGGGCCAGTCCACGCCCCTCAAGCAACCAGAAAAGATTTTCGTCGAACCCATGGTGGCCCGCGTTGAACTGCGATTAACCATCGGTGAAAAAGAAGTCGACGTCATTGAAAAGGGGGACTTGCTCACGGTTCTTGAAGAAAGAGAAAAGACTTTCTTAGTCCGGACATTCCGAGGTGTCAAAGGAGCGATCGAGAAAGCGAACTTGGTTTCGTTGGCTGAATCCGTTGAAACGTACGACGAAGTCATCAAAGACAGTCCAAAAACGGGACGATACTATACTTTGAGGGCAGGCGCTCAATGGGCTCGCGGAAACAGCGAGAAAGCCCTGATGGATTTTGATGAAGCCATTAAGCTAGGCTACGATTCGGCTAACGCCTTCACAAGCCGTGGGCTATTCCTCACGGCATCTCATGATTACGAAAAGGCAATTTCCGATTTTTCGAAAGCCATCGAAAAAGGGGACAAGAGCGAAGCGATTTACATCAATCGGGCTGCAGCTTACTTGCAGATGAACATGGTGGACGAGGCCATTGCTGATTACACCGAAGCGCTCAAGTTCAATGACAAAAATGCGGGCGTATTGCAGCAGCGAGCCACGGCCTTCAAAGTCAAAGGCGATCCTGACCAAGCCATTGCTGATTTCACCAAAGCGATGGAGATCAGCCCCAATTTCATTCCGGCCACCATGGGACGTGGTTACGTTTATTTTCAAAAGGGGGACCATGTCAAAGCAATCGAAGACTTCAGCAAGGTAATTGAGCTCAATGATCGTGCGGCAGTGGCCTTCAACAATCGAGGATACAACTACCAACAAATTGGCAAACATAGCGAAGCGCTCGCCGACTTCACGAAAGCGATCGAACTGACACCTGACTATGCGTTAGCCCATCAAAATCTCGGATGGTTACTGGCTACCTGCAAAGACCTGTCGCTTCGAGACGCGAAAGCGGCGGTCGCTTCCGCCACAAAAGCCTGCGAGATTAATCAATACAACGACTTGAGCGACCTTGCCGCATTGGCTGCTTCTCACGCGTCAGCCAAGGAATTCGCTCTTGCAATCGGCCTTCAAGAAAAAATAGTAGAACGCGCACCGGCGCCCCAAAAGCCGCTAGCCGAAAAACTACTTGAGTTATACCGAAACGAAAAGCCTTTCGATCCAGACCTAAAAATAGAGTCGGAAGAGGAAAAGGCCGTTTCGAAGGACGAAACGAAGGACGCTACGAATTCGAAAGTAAAACGCTAGACGTTTCAACTTATGAAGCAAGTCATCGCCATTATTAGGCCCTACCTAGCGGAACGTCTGTTAGAAAACCTTAGGCTCTCTCCGTTGGAGGCCTTGCAGGTTACCGAGGTAAAGGGTTTTGGTCGGCAGAAAAGCTATCTCGATCAATATTTGGCAACCGAATACTCGCTTGCGTTTCTACCCAAGGTTGAAATTACACTTTACGTTGCCGACATCCGAGTCGAGGAAGTGATCAAGACCATCATCGATACAACTAGGAGCGGGAGAATGGGGGACGGCAAGATAATGGTTTTGGATGTCGCCGAGGGCGTCTAACGAATCCTTTCTTGTTCGAACGACTTTTCGAATCCAACGGGTTGCTTTACACTTGCCTGTTCAGCGTGAACCTGGACCGAGAGTGAGCACAACCGAGGCAATAGCCGATGAGATTTAGGCAGTTGGACAAGATAACGGAATTGGTTCCAGGGGAACGAATTAGTGCGATAAGGCATGTTCGAGCCGACGAAGACTATTTGCGAGACCACTTTCCCCTTTTCAAGGTGATGCCCGGAGTTCTCATGTTGGAAGCGCTTTTCCAAGCCTCCTGCTGGCTAATTCGCGCGACGGAGGGCTTTGAGAATTCATTGTTGATTTTGAAGGAAGCAAGAAACGTCAAGTTCGCTGACTTCATGGAGCCAGAACAAACACTGCAAATAACTGCAGAGATTCTCAAGCTTGAAACAGAGTCGGTGTCGATAAGGGCGAGTGGCACCAAGGGTGATTCGATCGCAGTTTCCGCGCGCTTGATGATTGCAAAGTCTAACCTGCAATCGCAAGACCCAAGCCTCGCACCCCTCGATGAATTTATGCGAGAGAGCATGCGAGTGCAGTTCGAGCAGTTAACCGCAGACTTGAAATCGATCGCTTGATGATGGGTTGAGCCGCAGGCTCTAGCCCAATGGCACTCACATTCGGACATGTGAGCCGCCGGGCGCTAGCCGCGGGTGACTTAAATTCAGTGAAATTGCCTCGTTACACCGGCGGCTAGCTAGCGCCTTGCGGCTCACAAAGTGAGTGCCATTTGGCACAGAGCCGCATTAGCCGCCAGCTCGGACGTTTGCGACGGTTGAAAACTGATCCAACATGCGCTGCGTCGATTGTCGGAATCCTATAAGAGCTTGATCTTGAAGAAGATGTCCCTTGTTGGCCTTGAGAATAGCGATAGCCAGAGATTGCTTGTGTTGCCAGTTTTCAAGCGTGAAATTTCGGATATCCGCATAGGGAACGCCAATTTTTGGCGCAATTTTTGGGATGAGGTGGAATC
>JANLUJ010000992.1:0-1278 GCA_031363425.1 Pirellula sp. | reverse complement strand
CGGTCTCTCAGGCATCCCGGCCTTTCGCACCCTAGATTCCAGTACAGGGATCGTGAGACCCATGCTCTGCGTGCGCCGCACCGAGATATTAACTTACCTGACAGAACGGCAGCAGCCTTTTCGAGTCGACCGATCGAATGAATCACTAGACTATACTCGCAATCGTATTCGAAACGAGTTGCTACCGACACTAAGATCTTTCACCAACTCGGAATCCCTAGACCGCAAATTGCTTCAAGCACGCGAGTTGATTGCAGAGGAACACGCCGTGTTTGTCGAATTAGCGGACAGGTGGCTCGCCAAGATTGGGTATGCGTCCGAAGAAAATACGGTAGCCTTGCAGTCAAGCCATTTTTCCGTTCCCCTCCCAATGTGCCGAAACGAACCTTGGCCCGTTGTGCGGCAAGCCTTGGTGATGATTTGGCACCGCATGGGCTGGCCGTTGCGTGAAATGAACCACCAGCACTGGCGAAAAATGCAAAAACTCATCGAGCTGGCGTCGCAAACCAACCATCCCAAACGGCTTGAATTGCCAGGGCCAATCGCCGTGACCTGCCGCAAAGGTGAGCTGCGAATAGAGAGGCCGTAGCATGGCCCCCTGGGCCGTGCGGATGAAATGCGACACGGTGCCTTTCACGCTACAAGGCGTTACCATGTCGCCTCTCGCACTTACCTTGTGCAGGCAAAACCAAGTACAATAGCGATGCATGAAAAGTATAGGAGACGGCGCAAAGATGATCGAGTTTCGATATACCGGTGAAGAACTCTGGAACAGAATGGAGCGAGCCGTGGAACGAGTGAACGAACGATTGCGGAAGACGGTCGCGATCCTAGAGGAAGACAAAGTCCCGTACGCCGTGGTTGGTGGCCATGCGGTGCGAGCGTGGGTGGCGCAAGTCGATGAAGCGGCCGTGCGTACGACTCGCGATGTCGATATATTAATACGTCCACGCGACTTGCCGAAGTTGATCGACGCAATGACGCGCGCAGGTTTTCATCATCGCGAAACAACCGGCCTAAATATGTTCGTAGAAGACCCAAACGGTTCGGCCCGAGACGCCGTGCATGTGGTTTTGTCGGGCGAAATGGTCAGGCCAGAGGATTTCGACCCCAACCCCGATATCGAACCAATGACCCTCGCGAACAATTTCAAAACCATCACTCTCGAAGCTTTGGTTCGAATGAAACTCAATTCGCATAGGGACAAGGACCGCGTCCACGTTCGGGACATGATTTCAGTCGGCCTGGTCGACGAATCTTGGTTAGCCCGCTACCCTG
>JANLUJ010000955.1:0-6507 GCA_031363425.1 Pirellula sp. | reverse complement strand
CTACGCCAAAACCGATAAGTACTATGTCAAGAAATTTGAGTCCGAAACCAACGTAACAGGCTATATGGTCATGGACTTGAGTCAGTCGATGGGCTACACGTATCGACAGCAGCTGACCAAGTTCGATTACTGCATCTGCCTAGCGGCCGCGTTGTCTTACCTCATGCTCATGCAGAAAGATCCAATCGGACTTGTCACGTTTGACAAAAAGATTCGAGCAAGCATTCCACCGCGATCCCGACGCGGACAATTCTCCGCCATCTTGAGTCAACTTACCAAACTCAAGACGGCCGGCGAAACCGAACTTCGTGCACCGATCATGCAATTGGCAGCCATGCTGCGCCACCGTTCGCTCGTTATGCTGATGAGCGATTTGCTGGCAGACGTACCGTCGACGCTTGACTCGATTCGTATGTTGCGACACGCGGGACATGACGTGATCGTATTTCACGTGCTTGATGAAGCCGAAGTGACGTTCCCATTCGATGGACTAGTACAATTGACCGACCCGGAATCGGGCCTATCGCTGAGTGTGAATGCCGACGACATTGGCCAAGAGTACCGAGAGAACATTCGGAAGTTTCGAGAGGAACTCAAACGCGGATTCAACGAAAGTCGCATTGACTACGTGCCGCTAGATACAAGTATGCCATACGACAAAGCGATCACCGAATACTTACTTAGCCGCCGCAATCGCTTTTAGTTCGGAGTTTAGCAAGAAATGACATTCCTGCATGCTTCGCTTTTGATCGGCGGGTTGGCGGCAATCGTACCAATCATGTTACACATGTTGGGCCGACGGCAACCGAAACCCATCATCTTTCCAGCAATTCGATTTGTTCGGCAAACGGCCATCACGGCTCAACGCGGTTGGTCGATCAAACGTTGGCTTCTTTTGGCAATGCGAGTGCTTATGGTGGTCTTGTTGGCGATCGCACTTTCGTCGCCACGGGTACATAGCAATTTATTCGCTACCTACATTTCGGTTGGAGTGCTTGGCATACTAGCGCTACTGGCAACTGCTATAGCGCTAACTGCGTTTGGTTCTCGACGCGGTTGGCAAACGATTTACCTAGCAGGCGGAATCGCATTGGCACTGTGGGCCGTAAGTGGTACTTGGCTCGCAATGGCGATGTCGGGCGGCAAGGGCGTTGCGATGCCTAGTGCATCGGGACCGATTTCTGTTGCCGTTGTCATCGATACATCGCCGGCCATGGGATACAAATACCACAACGTAACACGCTTAGAAGCGGCCAAAGAAATGGCACTATGGCTTATGGACCGATTGCCAGTTGGCAGTCAAATTGCCATTGTCAACAATGACGCGGGTGTTCGACTTAACCAAGATCGGATTTCAGCGAATAGGCAGCTAGACCGAACCATGGTTGAGGGCAGAGCGACCAACCTCATCCAGCGAATCAGTGCCTCGATCGACGTCCTGAGGAAAAGTGAATTGGAGCGTCGTGAGATCTATGTCCTCACCGATCTATCGATGCCTGCATGGCGCGATGCCGACACATCGGATCTGCCGACAAAGCTTGCACGCAATGAGGATGGAAAGGGCATTGAGGGAGAGAACATCCTTCTGCAAATCATTGATGTGAGCGTCCCCGTTGCCGAGATTCGCAACTGGTCCTTGAGCAACTTCAAACTCAGTCAACAATCGACCATTCCGGGAGCTCAAGTCACCGTTTCCGCGAACGTCCAAGCCGCCAAGGGGAGCGGCACTGCACCCCAACTCACCGTTGAATTGTTTGCGGAAACGGTCGATCGATCGCTACTAGAACCGACGTCTCAAGATCGGTCGCGGGTGGTTGATCGTCAATTGGTAGAAGTTGCCGATGGCGGTTCGGTTCCAATTCAAATGACTTTGAAGGACTTGGTCGAAGGCACAAACCATGCCGAGCTGCGACTCTCTTTCCCTGACCCACTGGAGTGCGACAACATCGTGTATCTTTCGATCGATGCTCGGACACAAGGACAAACCCTGGTCATCTGCGATGACAATACCGACGGAAAACTCGTCGGCCTTTTGATCGATCCGCAGGATGCAGGAAGCTCAGACAAGGAAACGACACCATCGGAGGCTATGTACAAACTGGGTTCAACCACCGATTTGGAAGCAATGGATCTTACCCGTTTTTCGAGCATCGTCCTTTACAATCCAGGGCGCATGTCAGCCGACGCAGTCGATCGTTTGGACGCATGGGTCGATCAAGGTGGCGGGCTCATGATTGTACTCGCATCGAGTTTTGATTCGGCCGAGTCGTTGATGGATAGTCCGATCGCCAAACTACTGCCTGGCAGGCTGACGCGTCTGTCAAGTCGCTCGATCAACGACCGATCTGTCACCATGGTTCCGGAAGTCAAAACGCATCCTGTTTGGCTCCCCTTTGAACGACCCATCGAGGATATTCCATGGAACAAATATGCCATCTTTCGGTATTGGGAAATGGAGAACTTGGATGATCGCTCAATGGTACTGATGCGATTTACGAGCGGATCGCCAGCCTTGATCGAGCAAATCCGCAAGCAGGGCCGTGTACTCACCTTTTCTCTTCCCTATCGTGAGTCTGCCAAAGACGATACGCCTGACAATAGATGGAGTGAACTTTATGGCGAGTTCCCCGGGTGGTTATTGTTCCGAAGTTCCATCCAATATCTAGCGGCCTGGAACAAGCAACAGCTTAACTACTATGTGGATGAAACTGTCGTCCTTGAAAACAATGTCAGTCAGTTTCCGCAATTGTACAAGTTGTATAGTCCGCAAAACGAAGAAACCCGAGTGGAGTCTGCCGATGAGTCGTTAGTCTACACTTTTACGAAGGTTCCAGGCCAATACCGACTCAAAGGTATTCGGCCACAAGGACCAGTCGTTCGCGGTTTTAGTGTGAATGTGAATAGAAACGAGGTTTCGCTGGAACGCGTCCTGCCGAACGTTTTAGACAAAGCCATAGGGAAAGATCTCTATCGTATTGCAAAGGACCGCGATGAGGTACAGTCCTCGCTTGGTGAAGGACGCTACGGTCGGGATCTGTCGCCGTTCTTGCTGATGGTGTTCGTCATGATGATCATGGCGGAGCAGACCATGTCGAGCCGTTTTTATGCTCAGACGAAACGGACAGTTGCATAATGGACTGGTCGCTCGATCCAATCTTTGGAAGCTACCTTTTAGTCGTTGCAGCTGCGATTGGCTTGAGCTTTGTCTTGTACTTTGTTCGAGAATCCGGGCGAGTGTCGCGCCGGCAATCGATGGTTTTGTGGTTGCTGCGATTATTAATGTGCCTCATTATTCTGTTGGTACTGCTCCGGCCCGGCATAACCTTCACGAGGCAAACCACGCCGCGCGGAACCGTTGCCGTGATGATAGACGTCTCTGCAAGTATGCAGTTGCCATCGGGGGACGGCAAAGCGACGCGTTGGGAATTGGAGAAAGAGATCTGGGGGTCTCTTTGGAATGCGCGCGCATCGTTCGGCAAGGATGCTAGCCTCGTTCCGTTTCTCTACGACTCGACTCTGATACCATTGGGCGATATCAAGGAAGGACCGCAGGGCGTTGTCGCAGCCAAATTGCCAGAACGACCGGAGGGATTTTCGACCGATATCGGTGGCCCCTTGAATCAGTTGATGTCCTCGCCGCTCGACTCACCATTGTCAGCTGTGATTTGGATGGGGGATGGTGCCCAGACCAAGACCCCGTCAGGTGGCGACCCCCAACAGTCCGCGCGGCGACTTGCCCAAATCGACGTGCCCTTATTCGTCATCGGTATTGGGCCTCGAAGCGACAGTGAGAATTCGCAAGATATTTCCGTCGAGGAGGTACCGGAACAACTGGACGTTTATACCAAGAATCAACTCAACGTGCGTGGAGTGTTGCGATGTCGAGGTGTCGCAAACAAAGAGCTGTTGGTGAAATTGCTTTTGATGCAACCTGGCAAGGCGCCTCGCGAGCTATCTGTCGATCGCGTCCGACCCACCAAATCCGATCAAGCCTTGCCTTTCTTGTTACCGCTGGTGGTAGAGCTGGAACCTGGCGCTTATGAGTTAGCTGTGAAGGCCGAACCGGTTGAGCGAGAAGCAGTAAAAGAGAACAACGAGTCAACTGTCTTCTTAAATGTACGCGGGGGTGGCGCCCGAATCCTCTACCTTGAGGGTGAACCACGACTTGAACGAATCTTCATCGTGCGCGCGATGTCCGAAAGCAAGGACATGCAAATGGATTCACAACTGATTTACAAACCACCAAAGCAACCTTGGCCCGTTGACTTGTCGAAGAAGTTGTCTGACGGAGTGTACGATTGCTTCGTGCTAGGCGATCTCGACTACAAAGCGATCGATGTCGCCGGTGCAAAATCCATCGCTGACCAAGTCAAGAAAGGTGCAGGCTTGGTAACACTCGGCGGTTTTTCCTCGTACGGGGCAGGTGGATGGAACGAATCGCCGCTAAAGGATATTCTTCCCATCGACATGTCTGGACAGCGCCGCCAAGGAACGAAGAGCGACAGTCCGATCGAACTGCAAAATCATCTGCAGGGTCCAATCCAAGTCGTTCCCATTGGGATAAATGAAATTCTTCAAATTGATGCGCCCGACAAAAACAAGGCAACCTGGGAACAACTCCAACCACTACCCGCCGCCAATCGCTGGGCCGGAGTCAAGAGATCACCTGGCACCCTTGTCTTGGCCGAGAGTCAACGAAAAGAACCTCTCATTGTTAGTGGAGTGGCAGACCAGGGAAGAGTGGTTTCAATCGCGTTCGACACAACCTGGCAGTGGACTAGGCAAGGCAAGCCGAATGAACATAAAGCATTTTGGCGCAAGATTATCTATTGGTGTTTGCGTCGGGAGGCTGCCGCAGAAGGAATGCAAATGAGCATGCCGCAGCGAAGGCTGTTGCGTCAACAGGAGAGCGAGATGAAGCTGGAATGGAATGGAGGCTCATCAATGGCAGAGATTCCTAAAAACATTCAGTTAAATCTATGGAAATTGGCGGATCGCAATTCTCCTGCCGGCGAACTCGACAAGGACTTGGGGGAATCGCAAATGCAACGCCGCGACGGCGAATCGATGCGAGCGCAGTTCAAGGGGTCCAAACAAGGGGGGCGTTACGAATGGCGAGCGAAAGTCGTTGGTTCCAAAGGGCAGTTGCTTGAAGCGAAACTACCTTTTGTAGTCATCGATCAATCGGCTGAATCAATGCAACCCATGCCAGATTGGCAATTACTTAGCCAAATGGCCAAGCTCAATGCTTCAGCGGGCGGGACTCTCGTCGCACCAGAGCAGTCCGATGAAATAGTTCGGCAAATTTTAGAACGAAGAAAGCAATCGACCCAAACGGCAATTGAGAATCGACGACTTGGCGATGGTGCACTCGACACTTGGTCCGCCTTCCTCTTGCTGTCACTAGTCATGATTTGCCAGTGGTCGCTTCGAAAAAAATGGAATCTACCGTAGTCGAGCAGAACAGTTGTCTCAACTGTTCTCGTCCCAGCGTATCCAATTCCATTCAACATGACTTTCTCATGCACGATAGAATTGAACGACCTCAATTCCATACGGTTAAATCCGACCGTGTTGTCTCAGCACTTCAAACAAGATAATCGAGGTGCTTACCGATGCATTGAGGGAGTCTATTACTCCATGCATTGGAATCCGCACGGCCCTCACCTCAGGGCGAATCCAGTTTTCGCCAAGGCCATGGCTCTCGCTACCTACTATGATGCTGACGTGGCTTTCGTAGACTGGGACTGTATGCGATAACGTGCCATCCACACGGGCAGCGTACATTGAAATGGTACGTTCCGTTAACCAAGCCTGAATTTGTTTGGCAGAACCCACGGCCATTGGAACTCGAAACAAAGCACCCAAACTAGATCGAATCGCATTTGGATTCCACATTTCGCTTACCGGATCACTGAGCAGCACCGCCGCAACGCCAGCTGCATCCGCAGTTCGCATTACCGCTCCCAAATTCCCCGGCTTTTCCATCCGATCCAAAACCAAAAAGCACTTTGACGTACTCGTGCTGGCACCTGGTAGCATGCGTTCATCAAGCGACTCCAAGGCTAGGCTAGGTTGGCGAGCAACTGCGACGAGCTCAACGTCGCGATCCCCATATTGCAACTTAGCCATGGCTGGCTTGGAAATTAGATTGATACGGATGTCCGGTACCAATGCTTGCCAATCCGAAACCAGATGTCGATGCGACTCATCCGAGGATTCCAAAACGAAGAGTTCCGTGCATTTGATTCCGCCTGCATGGGCATGGCGTGCGATCGGATCCCCATCGATGATCATGAGGCCACTGTCGCGACGTTCGCGAGGATCTCGCAAAGAATTGGCGGCTTTGATACGTTGATTGCTCGGGCTAGAAATCGATTCAACAGTCACGCAGGCCGACTTCCCAGCGATCGCTGGATCAAAAGAAAAAAGGCCCACTTCTAATTGGCCTTTGTTGAAAATCTAAAATGGCCGCTCGGGGAGTTGAACCCCGACGCCTCTCGGCAC